>CAYXRN010000229.1:0-4137 GCA_964467635.1 uncultured Chitinophagaceae bacterium
CGCGGTTCAGCAGGCATGTCCCCTTTGAGGGCGACCCGACGACAGGATAATCGACTAGAAAATATTCCTGATGGGATACAGGAAATACATTTTAGCTATATCGGTTTTAACGACTATATAGATACATTGGAATTTCCATTAGCTGACAACAGTCCTATTGAAATCTTACTCAAAGAAAGTTCAGAGGAGTTAGAGGAAGTTGTCATTTCATCCACAAGAAGCACAAGGAGTATACAAAATATCCCTACCCGTATTGAATTTATTGGAAGTGAAGAACTGGGCGAAAAAGGGAACATGAAACCGGGAGATATTCGTATGCTTTTAGCGGAAAGCACAGGTATTCACGTACAAACCACTTCGCCTACCAGTGCCAATGCAAGTATTCGTATTCAGGGACTTGATGGAAGATATACACAAATCCTGAAAGACGGTTTCCCCATTTATTCAGGTGCTTCAAGTGGATTGGGTTTGTTACAGATACCACCACTTGACCTCAAACAAGTAGAAGTCATCAAAGGCTCTACATCTACACTATATGGAGGCGGAGCAATAGCTGGACTGGTCAATCTGATTTCCAAAACGCCGACCTATGAGAGAGATTTAGGTTTTCACCTCAATGGAACATCCGGCAGGGGTTTGGATATAAACGGCTTTTATGGACAAAGGTTTAATAAAATTGGAACAACTATATTTGCTTCCCATAACCGTAACGCAGCTTATGATCCTGCTAAGAACGGGCTATCCGCTATTCCACAATTCGAACGCTATGTACTGAATCCGAAGCTCTTCGTTTATTTCAATGAAAAGACGAAACTGAACTTCGGTATCAACACAACGATCGAGAGCCGTTTGGGAGGTGATATGCTTTACATCAAAGGAAATGGAGATAATACAAACCAATATTTTGAGGAAAATAAAACACAACGCTATTCCACACAATTTGTTTTCGACCATATCATCAATGAAAACAGTACTGTTCAAGTCAAAAATAGTGTAAGTTATTTTAACCGAAATACTACCATTCCAAACTATCAGTTTGAGGGAACACAAACAGCAAGTTTTACCGAAGCCAACTACACCAACAGTACTGAAAAATCGGAATGGGTCACAGGTATTAATATTTGGACGGATAATTTCAAAGAAAAGCAGATTATGGCATCTCCGTTGAGAGATTATAATCAGACTACATTCGGTGCTTTTGTACAAAATTCTTTTAATGCTACGGATTGGTTTCAATTGGAAACAGGTTTTAGAACGGATTATGTTGTGGATTATGGGGTGGTATTCTTACCGAGAGTTTCGGCTCTATTCCACATTGCCGAGGGCTTAACTTCACGAGTTGGTGGTGGATTTGGCTATAAAACACCTACCATTTTTACGGAAGAAAGCGAACGCCTACAATATCAAAATGTAATGCCCATTGACGACAAGACCAATAAATTGGAAAAAAGTTATGGAGCAAATGCAGACATCAATTACCGCACCTACATTGGGGAAGATTGGTCATTTAGCATAAATCAATTGTTCTTTTACACCTATTTGGATAATCCCTTGTTACTTGAAAACTCCTCGGCAAATCTGTATCAGTTTGTTAATTCTCCTGGCTACATCCATACCAAAGGAACAGAAACCAATATTAAAATTGGTTATGATGACCTGAAATTGTTTTTGGGTTATACCTATACAGATGCCCGATTACACCATAATGGAACGACTGTAGAAAGCCCTTTAACACCAAAACACCGCATTAATTCCATCCTGATGTATGAAATAGAAGACAAATGGAAAATTGGTCTGGAAGCCTATTATTTCAGTCGCCAAAAACTGAATAATGGAACTACGGGCAAAGATTACTTTATTACTGGATTTATGGCTGAAAAGATTTGGGAAAGATTTTCTCTGTACATCAACTTTGAAAACTTCCTCGACACCCGACAAACACGCTTTGACAGCATTTATACAGGAACAATAACCAATCCAGTTTTTAAAGACATTTATGCACCTTTGGACGGATTTGTGATTAACGGAGGAATAAAATTTAAGCTTTAAAATAAATGGAAAAAACCATATTCAATATAACTAAAATGGATTGCCCAAGCGAGGAGCAATTAATCCGTATGAAACTGCAAGACTTTGATACGGTAAAAGGATTGGAATTCGATATAGCCAATAGAAAATTAGACGTTTATCACGATGGAAACCCAGAGCCAATTTTTTTGGCTCTGGGAACACTGAATCTAAATACGACATTGGTTTCAACCGAAAAAAGTAATTTCGTTGTTGAAACAGATACAAGCAACAAGCAACGGAAATTACTTTGGATCGTATTGATTATCAACTTCCTGTTCTTTGGATTGGAAATGTTATTCGGTGTTTTTTCAGGCTCAATGGGGTTGGTAGCCGATAGTTTGGATATGCTTGCCGACAGTGTCGTTTACGCATTGGCATTAATCGCCGTGGGTGGAACAATCGCTTTAAAAAACAACATCGCCAGATTTGCAGGATACTTCCAAGTCTTACTGGCTATTATAGGTTTCGTTGAAGTAATCAGACGTTGTATGGGAATTGAAGCTATGCCCGATTTCAAGACAATGATTGTCGTTTCAGTTTTAGCATTGATTGCAAACGTATTTTGCCTTTATCTTTTACAAAAGAACAAAAGTAAAGAAGCGCATATGCAGGCTTCGATGATATTCACATCAAATGATGTCATTATCAATTCGGGAGTTATTGTTGCTGGTCTTTTAGTTAATTGGCTCAATTCAAGTTATCCAGATTTGATTATTGGAGCTATTGTATTTGTAATTGTAGCAAGAGGGGCTTACAGAATATTGAAGTTGGCAAAGTAAATGTAAAAATAAGTTGAGCCTGAAATTTAGTTTTTCAGGCTCAATTAAAATAATTCCGTTTCAGACAAACTCCCCAATATCAAAATCATCTAAATCATTGTTCCGCAAAGTGGAAGAACTGATTTCCGTTTCAGATGAGAGTGAGCTATCCAATAGCTTGGCAATTTTACTGGATGCACCCGCTATAGAATTTTCCAGCAGACTAAATAATTCGGTTCCCTGTATTTTCTGAACGATTGCTATCGCTGTTTCCTTTTGAGATGACTCCAGTTTTTCTTGCTGAAGCAACATCCCCACGGAGCTTAGTTCTTCAAAGGTAACCCCTTGGGCAAAACCATTATCGCCACCAGATATTCCGTACCTGTTCCATTCTTCTTCCTCTTCTTCAAAATCAGGTTGATTGCTAAAAACTTCATCCAGCTCTTCCTGCGGAATCTGAATACTCCTGTTTTCATTTTCGTCGTATTCAATGTCTAAATTATCGGGATTTACCTCTGGTTCCTCAATCTGGCGTTCATTGGCAGTGTTTGGCACTGAAAGGCGTTCTACGGGTTTGGGCTGTCCCATAATATCGGGCAGATCCGGATTGACTTTCTTTTGCGGAGGTTTTTGTTTTGACCTTTTCTTAATGATAATCTTATCCTGCAAAAGCAGGACAATGACGATCAGCAGGCATATTACTATTACAATTTCCATAACTATAAAATTGGTTTAAAACGTTCGTTGAAATAATCTGTAATATCGTCCCCGTACTCTCTAAAATGGTGTTCAAGAATGTTGTCGATATAAGAATAGAGTGTAGTCTTTTCTTCTCTTGTTAATTGTACTATACGTAACAACCTTTCGTGATATTCTGGACGAATGTAAACGACCTTTCCGTTTCGACCTGAAGGAAAACGATTGACCAGAAATGTCTCCTCATAATCCACCTTCTTTAGGGAGCTATTGCGGGCTTTTGGTTTTGTTTCCTTCTGTATTTTCTGTTGTTGAATAACTTCGGGTATAGTAACAGATTGATTACCACTCATGATATTCATGATTAATTCTTCATCAACATCGGGCTTATCAAAATCTTTTCTTCTCTTATCTGTTGACATACTTAACTATTTTAGAGATTAACAATTTTTAAAAATTCTTCAATAAATAAATCCAGTCTCGTTACTTTCATTAGTTGAGGTTCGGCAGGTAACAGACTTGACCGAAATACACTGTTCGGTGTATCGTCCGTCTCTTTTCTGAAACGTTTACTATCCATTATCCGAGAATTCATCACAGATAAATCGAGTTC
>CAYXRN010000230.1:0-4126 GCA_964467635.1 uncultured Chitinophagaceae bacterium
GTATATGTGCTGCCTTTTGGGTGTTTGTATTCCAATCATCTAAAATAACTTTGAATAGATCAATTGCTTTATTTGAAAGCACCAATTGCTCTAACTGGTACCGATAACGATCATTTAGAAGGAGTGCATTGATTCTTGTCTTATATTTGCCCCGGCAATGATAGTATGGGTATCGTTTTGTTGAACCCCGGGAAAAGCTTCCGCAAAGTTTTGGCTGACAAAGCGGACAGACTAGGAATCCCTTTAGAAAAACGTCTCTTGTAGTTCGTCTGATTTACAACCGGTTTTCCTTTAAGCTGATCTCATAATAAATGCATATTGTTTATCCTCCATATTAGCATTTTTTATGAGATCCAAATATTAGAATGATACATCTCAGCTTTTATGATAAAATGTGAAATGGTATACATCCTATTCCGTTCACCACCATCATACTCTGATGACCGATAAGAACGTGCTACCAAGGGAGATAATTAAGAGCCGGCCCTTTGGAGCCTGTAACTATGTCTCACCCCGTCATATAAAAATAAATCGCAACGGCTACCTATTTTTTTCATACCCATCTTATATAGTATTCTGCTGTCGCTACCAGTATAAGTTTATCTTTTATTCCTAAAAAGATAAGGGTAGATGAATCTTCTTTTTTGTGAACTGATCAACTTTAGATTTGAATTGATTGACCTTTCTGCTGATTCTTTCTCCAAAAAAGGATACGATACACGGATAATGCTTATTGCTTTTCATTGACGAAGGACAAAAACCTCCATTTTCAAAGAGACCGTATCAATTTTTTTATAACCGATCACATTTGGGGTCTATTCATTCTGTTAGGCAGAATGCTAAAAGCTGAAGGGAAACAGAAGGGAAAATAACATTAAGCTGTCTCTCATGGCGTGAAATTTTTAATCATGTTTTTCATCAAACGCATACCATAAGTCTCTCCTTTAACAAACCTGGGATGTTGCATCATATTTTTCAACTTCGGCAACAAAGGCAAGGCACCATTACCAAATGCTCGAATTACATTTAAAGCATGCAGTCTTACTTTGTCATTATCATTATCTAATGCCTTCTTCAACCTGCCCAGGCTTTCCGTTTTTTCTCCCAGATGGTACAGTGCTTCGGCCGCTGCAATAGCCACTTCAGGCGAGGGGTCCTTGAGCAGATCAGTCAGTCTTTGTTTGGCCGGCATAGCTTTTTCTTTTAGCATTGCACAACCATAAGCAGCCCAGTAACGAACAGCCGGATCAGGATCTTTCAATCCATTGATCAGTTTCTCCAAGTTATCAAGATCTTCCATGGAAGCTACCTCGGCCATCGAGATAATCTTTTCCTTCGGATAAGCGTTGCTTCTCACATATTGATAAATAGTAGTGTGCGCTTTTTTTGCCCGGGTTTCCATCATCGCTTCTGGCATAAAACCCGCATCATGGATACGCCTGATCCATGTAGCATTGGCTTTCCGCATTCTTTTTAAAACGGAACTATATTTTGGATCTCCGGCAAGGTTGTGTACGTTATCCGGATCATTTTTAATATCATACAATTCTTCCGCTGGTTTTGATTTCCAGAAAACAGACTGCACTTTGTTGCACTTTCCCTCTTTGTAAGCCTTTTCCCAGGACTGCATAGATGGCGCCAGCCAAAGATAGTGAATATGCTGGCCATAAATACGGTTAGGCATATAATTGCGGATATAACGGTAATGCTTATCTCTAATAGTCCGGGACATATCATAGCTTTCATCCATACGTCCACGCAAACCATAAACATACTGAGAAGGCGGCTCATTTTCCTGCCCTAAAAATGCATGGCCCTGCATATATTCCGGTATTTTTAGTCCTGCAAGACTCAGAACAGTAGCGGGAAAATCAACTTCGCATACCAGGCGATCCGTTCTGCCACCAGGTTTACCAGGCGCAAGATGTTGATATTTTTTAGGAAAATAAATGATCAAAGGTATTTTTAGTCCTGACTCATAAACAAATCGCTTGCTACGGGGCAACACACCTCCATGATCACCATAATAAAACACGATAGTATTATCCGCTACTCCATCTTTTTTTAACTGGTCTAATACTGCCCCTACTTGTGCATCCATTTGTTGCATCTTATCATAATATTGCGCCAAATCATGCTTCACTTCCGGTGTGTGTGGAAGATAAGCAGGGATTCTCATTTTTTCCGGATCGTGCTTTAATTGTGCAACTGGGATCCATTTATGAATACTACTTTCATGTGTTGTTCCTATATTGATGACAGCGAAAAAAGGTTGACCGGGACGCCGGTTTCTGTAAGTAGCCTTTTTGCTGCTTTCATTCCATACGTTGGGTTGATCTACGGTATTATAATCTTTTTTGGCATGATTGGTACAATAATAACCTGCTTTACGCAAATAATAAGGGAAAAAATGGATGAAATCAGGAATAGCATAAGTACTGCGCATATTTTGTGTGCCTGCAGAGTTTGGATATACTCCGGTAATAATTGAAAAACGGGTAGGGGCGCAGACAGGTGCTGTAGAAAAAGCATTTTCATATAAAATGCCTTCCGAAGCCAGCTTATCCAAGTTTGGGGTAGTGGCCATTTTATTGTCATAACATCCCAGGTAGGAAGCACTGTTATCTTCGCTGACGATCCAGAGGATATTGGGACGGTGTTGATCTGCTGAATTGATGTCGGCTTCTTGTGTAAATGTTGATCTTAAACCAAGGGACGCAGCTGACAAAGAAAGTATCAGCAACAAGGATATTCTTTTCATAAGTAATCGGATGTCTGATAGATAAAAGTAGTACGATAATGACAGTATTTTTTGTTATTCAACATCATGGAGCACGCCGAATTTTCGGAGTGGGCTCATTCTTATATTTTATTTTGTTTCATGTATATTTGAAATTTCATAAAATAAAACTGAGTGGGGACCTAATATTGCGTTTAAATGCAATTCGTTATCGAAAATACGCCTTTTTATTTTTACAGAATCTAAAGCCGCCAATAGTTTATATTCGGCTACTTTAGAATACCAAAATGTTTTGGCAGCATTACTATTCATACTTTCGGGTATTTCTACAGAGAATTTTGACCAATTAAAGTCTTTATTGGTAATTCTATTTCTTCTCATATCAGACGCCCAAGTAGGCCAAAAGTTACCGTGTTTATCATTTATAATCCAATATTTTATATTGACAGAATCTTTTACTATTGCGGAAATATGTTTTATTATAATTTTAATATTTTCAGAAGATATAGAATGTACTTTATTATTATAATTATATAGCATCAAATGTATTACTCCCTTCTTATTGTTAATACTTGCCACCCCATTTATCTTATCACCCTTATTGTTGGGGTTTCCACTTACAGTTAATTTAATTCGTTTATCTCCGACCATTTTATAACTTATCATACTTATATGAGTACCCACTGTAGGTATCCCTCCCCAAATACCTTGTGTATTCAACGACCAAGTAGAGAACCAATCCGCGTTTAAATCGACCATGGTCTTAAATATTTTAGCATCTGAGGCCCCTTGAAAGCTTAGAGCTACTGTACGGGAGAGCAGAGGTCTATTGTCTTCGGGAGGACCACTTAAAATTCGTCCTTCATCAATTCCATATTGCAAATTCTCTAGTCCATCCTTCTCAGCCCTTTGCCGAAGTAAATTAATGCATTTCTTTAATGTTCGGCTATCTTTGACCGGTATTCCCGGCTGTGAATCATAAAATGAAGAGCTTAAAAAGTCAATTTGGGTGCCAACTTTACCAGTCTTGTAGTTAATCCCTTTAGCCACATGATCGATAAAATCTCCTTCATCCCAGAAGCCTTTTGATACAGTCATACTATGTGCGCCTACAAAAAGGTTCTGAGCACCTATTGCAGCTTCTAATGCGGCAACCGTATAATCGTATAATTTAAAATAAGCTATTTTGGTAGTTTTGGGATTATTGTTTTCCGTTAAAAACCAATCTTTATTTTCATATTCTGTTAGAACACCCCAAGTCCATGTTTTCACTTCTTTAATACCAAACACTTTCACTAGCGTATCGGCCAAGGCTTTTATATAGGCAAAGTATATATCATAGTTAAAGGGAGGCCGGATATTTACCCCAAAGGTTCCAATTGCAGG
>CAYXRN010000231.1:0-4098 GCA_964467635.1 uncultured Chitinophagaceae bacterium
TACTAATTCTGCTTTGTTCATAATAATTTTTTTAAATAGTAATAGAATGTGACAGAGCAAATATAGGGTGTTTTAATACATATCCAAATTTTTTACCCCCAACTTTTTTTGTTTCACTTCAGCTTGTAATGCTTTGCTGGCAAAGGTTTGCGGGCAATATAGACAGCTTAACAAAGCGTATCTTTCCCGTATTACCGGCTGAAACGCTTTCCTGCAGCAGGTTCCAGCTATTTCTACTTCTGAGATAAGGTTGCTGTATCCTTTCGAAGATACGCACAATTCAGCCTATTTATTGTGGATAATTATTTTTGGTATAGGCGCTGTGACAACCTGTAAATGATCGCTTTTCAGGGTTTTGGCGCTCTTTTAAGAGGTGGTATCCGCTGAAAATTGCAAAAATACCGGGCAATGGTCACTATGCATCACCGTTGGCATGATGCAAGCGTGCTTTAATTGTCCTTCCAAAGCGTGAGAAGCGCTGATGTAGTCGATCCGCCATCCTTTATTTTTCGCCCTGGCCTGCGCCCTGTAACTCCACCAACTGTATTGGTGCGGGTCGGTGTTAAAATAACGAAAAGTATCAATGTAGCCGGCATCAAAAAACTTATCCATCCAGGCGCGTTCTTCCGGCAAGAACCCGGAAGAATTTTTATTGCGGACCGGATCATGGATGTCTATGGGTTTATGACAGATGTTGTAATCACCGCAAATGACCAGGTTTTTGCCGGCCTGCTTCAAATCTTCCAGGTAGTCATAAAATTCATCCAGCCAGCGGTATTTATAGGTTTGCCGCACCTCTCCGGTCGTACCGGAAGGAAAATAGGCATTGATCAGCGTCCAGTTTTCAAAATCCAACCGCAAGACCCGGCCCTCACAGTCACTTTGTTCACAACCATTGCCATAACAAACTTCCAACGGTGCTGTTTTAGTAAGAACGGCTACGCCGCTATATCCTTTTTTTTCCGCGGGATACCAATAATGGTGGTACCCCAGGGCCGTGATGGCCTCCAGGTCAATATTTTCTTTATGGGCTTTGATTTCCTGCAGGCAGATGATGTCCGCGGGGTCTGTAGCCAGCCATTCCAAAAAACCTTTTCTTATGGCGGCTCTGATTCCATTTACATTATAAGTGATTATACGCATGATGGTAGGTGGTTGGCGGGAAAGCTGTCGCACTATAGTCAGCTTGCGCCCTGATCTGTTTCCTTCTTAATTTTATCTGATGACTTTATCCAGTTCTGGATGTTCTCGCAGTCTTTATAATCGTCGTCTATTTGGAGATAAAAGTTAGAGATGTGATCTTCAAACCATTGGTCCAACACTTCGAATTGTTTTTTCCGGAGCGCCTGGCTTTGGATCCTGCTGTAATCTGTTTCAAGGCTTTCCTGATGGGGTTTGCTCCTGGACTTAAGGTAAATGATACGTACCGCTTTTTGTTCCCGCATTCTCGGATTAGGGATAAACACCATTGGTTTGGAAATATCGCCTACTTCCATGGTATCCAGGGCAAGTACAATGGCACCATCCAGGGCATCCATGGACATAAACGTTGATCCGTCCGGCATGGTAAACATGCCGCCGGTATTCTTTGTACCGCGCCTGCCTTCATCATCGTCACTGTACAGGGAGGCGGCCTGCCCGAAAGTCAGTTTTCCCGATAGAATATCCCCGCGAACGGAGTCCAGTTTTTCGATCGCTTTATTCACGTCTCCGCTGGTGATGGGGGGGATAAGCAAGATGTGCCGTACTTTAGCTATGTTTCCCTGCCGGCTGACCATCTGGATGATATGATAACCAAACTGGCTCTTGAAAACGGGCGAGATCTCCCCCTCCTTTAGCCGGAAGGCGGCAGCCACAAACTGGGGGTCGAATTGCTTCTGGGTACGGTCTATCGTAATAATATTGCCACCGGTGGCTACGTCATTAGAATACAGATTGGCCAGGGAAGCAAAAGATTTTTTCCCCGACAACACTTCTTTTTTCAGCTCTTCCAACTGGCTGATGGTATAATCGACAACCGTAGGGTCCGGGTCGGGTTTGATCATGATCTGCCCCACCTCTACTTCAGACTTAAAATAAGGAAGACTGTCTTCGGGAATGGCGTTAAAATAAGCCCGTACTTCCGTAGGGGTGATCTTCACTTCGTTGAAGATCTTATCGCGCATGGCTTCGGCAAGCATGATTTCCCTGATGTCATCCCGGTATTTATCTTTAATCTGATAAATACTCATCCCCAGTACTTCTTCCATCTTTTCCCGGGAACCATACACCACTCTTTCAAAATAATTGATCTTTTGTTCCATCTGGGCTTCTACAGCCTCGTCGCTCACCGGCAAGCTGTCTTTTTCCGCCTGGAGTACCAGGGCGTTTTGTGCCAGCATCTGTTCCAGGATCGCACAAGCGGCATTCGGCGGCAGGGAATCGTACTGCTGCATTTGCTGAAGCATTGTTTTTTGGAGGTCGCTTTTCAAAATGATCTTGCTTCCTATAATGGCGATGACCTTGTCCGCAGCAGGCTTTTTCCCATCCGGATAAACATACGTCTGCGCTTGTACACTGGCGGCACCGGCAAATAAAGCGATCACCGCTGGTAGAATCAATCTGATACAATGCTTCATAGTTCCAAAATTAGCGGGAAAAGCCAGCTTCCTGTTTTTGATTAGGTGGTTTTAACAAAATTTTAATCAGTCGTTGTTACGAAAGGGTCCGTTTAACCTCTATCTCATCGAAGGCTTCAATAACGTCCCCTTCTTTGATATCGCTGTAGTTCTTAATCGTAAGTCCGCATTCCATTCCTGCCGTTACTTCTCTGGCATCTTCCTTATAGCGTTTTAAAGAACCCAGTTCTCCGGTATAGATCACAATACCGTCGCGGATGAGATGAACACGGGAGTTCCGGTTGATCTTTCCATCCTGTACAAAGCAACCGGCGATGGTTATTTTATTGATGCGATAGGTCTCCCTTACTTCTATATTCGCCACCACTTTTTCTTCAATCTTTGGCTCCAGCATGCCTTCCATGGCGCTCTTCAGTTCTTCAATAGCGGTGTATATGATCGAATAAGTACGGATCTCTATATTCTCTGTTTCAGCCAGCCGGGCAGCTTGCGCGGACGGACGAACCTGGAAACCAACAATTATGGCATCGGAGGCCGTCGCCAACAACACATCGGATTCGGTGATCTGGCCTACGCCCTTATGGACGACATTCACCACGATCTCATCGGTAGATAATTTCTGGAACGAATCACTCAGGGCTTCCACAGAACCATCCACATCTCCCTTGATGATCACATTAAGTTCCTGGAAGTTTCCTAAGGCCAGGCGGCGACCGATTTCCTCCAGGGTAATATGCTTGCGTGCCCTGGCACTTTGTTCGCGCATAATCTGACTTCGGTGGCTGGCGAGGTCTTTGGCATCCGCTTCATTTTCAAAAACACGGAATTTTTCACCGGACTGCGGAGCGCCATTAAGTCCCAACACCTGTACCGGCGTAGAAGGAGGCGTCTGCTCAATACGTTGTCCTCTTTCATTGAATAAGGCCTTCATGCGACCGTAATAAGGTCCGGCAACGATCATATCCCCTTGTTTCAGGGTGCCATTTTGAATCAATAAGGAGGTGACGTAGCCACGGCCTTTATCCAGGCTGGCGTCTATGATGGTACCCACTGCATTGCGGTCCGGGTTAGCTTTCAGTTCCAGCAACTCGGCCTCCAGCAATATCTTTTCCAGGAGCTGGTCGATGTTCGTACCGTTTTTCGCAGAAATCTCCTGCGACTGAAATTTACCTCCCCAGTCTTCCACCAGGATATTCAAGCCGGCCAGTTGTTCCTTGATTTTTTCCGGGTTGGCACCTTCTTTATCAATTTTGTTGATCGCGAAGATCATGGGCAGTCCTGCCGCCTGTGCATGGGAGATTGCTTCTTTGGTCTGTGGCATGATGGCGTCATCGGCAGCCACTACGATAACGGCAATATCTCCGACTGTCGCACCCCGCGCACGCATGGCGGTAAACGCTTCGTGCCCCGGCGTATCCAGGAAGCATATTTTTTTCTCGTTGGGGAGCGTAACCTCGTAAGCGCCGATGTGCTGGGTAAT
>CAYXRN010000232.1:0-4094 GCA_964467635.1 uncultured Chitinophagaceae bacterium
AACTAGCGGCCGAATGCAATACCCCGACACTTCATGTTTTTAGAGCGGACGTAAGTAGAGAGAAGGATTGCAGTGATTTTATCGCCTATGCAGAACAGCAGGCCGGTAGAATAGATATATTGATCAATAATGCGGGTATGTCAATGCGTGCTTTGTTCGGACAACTGAAAAGTGTGGAAATTCTTAGACAATTAATGGAAGTTAATTTTTGGGGCATGGTCTATTGTACCCATTATGCTTTTCCTGAGTTACTTAAAAATAAGGGTGTGGTGGTTGGTGTTTCTTCTATTGCGGGTTACCGGGGCCTGCCTGCCAGGACGGGCTATTCAGCTTCTAAATTTGCGATGCAAGGGTTTTTAGAGGCGTTACGTACGGAAAATCTTGATACGGGTGTTCACGTAATGTGGGTTAGTCCGGGCTTTACAGCTTCAAATATTCGGAAAACGGCCCTTGACAGCAGGGGGGAAGCTCAATCATCAACGCCTTTAAATGAACAAAAGTTGATGAGTGCCGAAGAGGTGGCGGCGCGTACTGTCCGAGGAATTAAGAAGCGGAGGCGAACAGTGACAATGACTTCCCTGGGTAAATTGACGATATGGATGAATAAACTTCTCCCTGCGTGGACGGACAAGTTAGTTTACAATAATTTGAAAAAAGAACCTGGATCTCCCTTAAAATGATGCCATGAAAACATTGCTTTTATTATTGATATTGCTTCTGGGTAGTGAAGCTATTTTCGCTCAAGGGGGGTATGTGATTAAAGTGCACTTAGAACACTTTAACAACGGAAAGCTTTACCTTGGGAATTATTATGGCAAAAACACATTTATAACAGATTCTGTAAAGATTTCAGACGAGGGAATTGCAACCTTTAAAGGAAAAGAAAGCCTTTCGGGAGGTATTTATTTTATATTGTATCCGGAGAAGAAAAAATATTTTGAATTATTGATAGATGACCAACAACATTTTAGTATAGATGCCGATACCACGGATCGTTTTTCTCGCGTTAGTTTTCATCATTCACCACTGAATGTATTGTTCCAGCAGTACAATGAGTTTTTAAGCGATCAGCAAAATAAAATTAAAGAAGCACGTGTAGCAGGAGAAGACTCCTCCGCTATCGCTGCTTTACAAGCGGATATTCAAAAAAATATTCACAGGTACAGAGAAGGGTTTATCAAGGAGCATCCGCAAAATTTGCTCGCTATGTTATTTAAAGCGATGCGGGATCCGGTAGTGCCTCCCAAGCCTGAAGGTAATACGGACTCTGCTTTCGCCTATCATTACTTTCGTTCGCACTATTGGGATGGGGTAGATTTTTCCGATAACCGAATAGTAAGGACGCCTTTATTGGAAACCAGGCTGCACCGTTACTTTACACAGCTTGTCCCGCCTGTACCCGATTCTGTAAATGAGGCTGCTGATAAATTGTTGGCTAAGGCCCGCGCAGATAAGGAAGTATTTAAGTTCGTGCTCTGGTGGCTTACTTCTACCTACGAGCAATCTCCGTACATGGGAATGGATGCCGTATTTGTACACTTGGTTGAGACTTACTATGTTAACGGAGACGCCTATTGGGTGACAGAAGACCAGTTAAAAAAGATTATTGATAAGGCTGCAAAAATAGCTCCCAACCTAATCGGAAATACCGCTCCGAAGCTTAGCCTGCAAACCCCTGATTTAAAACCGGTGAATTTGGCTGACATAAAGGCTAAATATATTGTATTGGTCTTTTGGGATCCGACCTGCGGGCATTGTAAAACGATTGTTCCTCAATTGGATTCTGCCTATGAAAGCAGCTGGAAAGTAATGGGCGTAAAAATGGTCGGTGTGTTATCAGGCGGTACGCAAGCACAGTGGGAGTCGTTTATAAAGGAACACCATCTGGAGGATTGGATAAACCTTTGGGATCCCACTGGCAAAAACCTGTACAGAAGACCTTATGATGTTTATATGACCCCGGTTGTTTACCTGCTTGACGAGCACAAGAAGATCCGTGCCAAACACCTTAATGTGGCCCAATTGAATGACTTTCTTACCAATCGTATAAATAGCTGATAGTCAATTGTTAATGACCTATATTTTTCTCTCCAAATGTAATTGTGGCATATTCTTTGATTAAGTATAGGCAGTTTATGAAAACACCTAAAAAAAGTTACACTATGAAGAAGAAAATTGTATTATTCGGAATAAGTGTGCTGGCAATCAGTTTTCTGATTTTGCCCTACGAGAAAGCGCAGGCACAGGCGCGTATCGGGATTAAAGGCGGCATTAATTTTGCCAATATGAAATATGAACCGCAGGATCAGACCGAAGGCGTGCCAGACGCCAATTCGTTTACCTCTTATCATGTTGGTCTAATTGCCGATTTACCCATTGCAATGGGCCTTTCCCTGCAACCCGGCATCATGTTGAATAGCAAAGGTTCTAAATTCGAGTACAACAGTGATGTAGTAGATTTTACTAAGATTGTGAATCCCATATATATAGATGTGCCGGTTAACGTATTGTTCAAACCCCAATTGGGAGATCATACCAAATTTTATGTAGGCCTTGGCCCTTACATCGGCTTTGGCGTAGGTGGAAAGGTTTCCTATGATGCGGAAACACCATTGGGAGATGCCTATAAAGATCATGATATTGAGTTTGGAAGTGACAACGGGGATGACTTGAAGGCAGTAGATGTGGGCGGAAATGTTCTGGCTGGATTTGAGTTTGGAAACGGACTGATCCTGGGCGCCCAGTATGGTTTGAGTTTTACTAACAATGCTCCGGAAGGCGATAATGACGATCCCAAGATTTTAAGGAATAAAGAATTGAGTGTATCTATTGGCTATCTTTTTTAAACCTGTTTTTATCCAAAATAGCAAGTTAATTCTCAAAACAAAAAAGCAAATTTTAAAAATTTCGTTATGAAGAAAATTATGTTACCGGTAGCTGCGCTGATAATGGCAGGGCTTTTTATGATTCCGGTAAAAAAAGCAGAAGCCCAAATGGGCTATGGTGGTACTATGCCAATGACAACATTTGGTATTAAAGCAGGCCCCAGTTTTTCCAGTATGACTACGAAGTCACAGGGAGATAAAGAGACAAGCGATATGATGATAGGTCTCGAAGGGGGTGTCTATGCCAATATTCCCATTGCTCCCCAGTTTTATGTTCAGCCTTCCTTGATGTATGAAGGAAAAGGAGGAAAGCAAAAGATGTCAGGAAACAGTGCCGAGCTAGAGACGAAGATGAGATTAAATTATATTACCTTGCCTATCGATTTTTTGTTTAAACCTGAAATGCCGAATGGCAGCGGAGCCTGGATCGTTGGCGTAGGTCCCTATTTTGGTTACGGGATTTCTGGTAAAACAAAATTTTCGGGTGATGTAGGTGGCACTGAAGGATCGACTTCTTATGATCCTTTCAAAGAAACAGCGCTTGGTGGTGATGAGGCCGCTCTGAAGCGTTTTGACGCGGGTGCCAATGTACAGTTGGGGTATGAAATGGCCAGTGGCTTCAATATCGGTCTGAACGCGAACCTCGGCCTGATAAACATTGCCAACAACGGAGACAGCGATAATTCATTCAGGAATACTAACTTTGGGGTAACGCTCGGTTACACTTTTGGTAAGTATTAAACAGATATGGCAAGTATGCACAGCGCCCACCTCGTACTACGGGGTGGGCTTTTTTACATGTCGGGTCGCTGCTTTAACGTACTGATACACTTAGTATTTTTGTAGTACATTTGAAAGAATTATATTTTTCAACTTTTTAATGAACAAAAATTTCACTTATGAAAGGGTTAACTGTACCGCTAATGACCCTGCTAATGGCAGGATTGTTTATCATTCCAGGTAAAAAGGCAGAAGCACAAATGGGCTACGGGGGGGCAATGTCGTCCACAACATTTGGTATTAAAGTAGGTCCCAGCTTTTCCAGCTTTACCTCATCAAATGGAGGCGAGAAAAGTACCTCAGAGATGTTGGTTGGGTTGGAAGGAGGGGTTTATGCCAATATTCCCATTGCTCCACAATTTTACGTACAGCCGTCACTGATGTATGAAGGAAAGGGAGGGAAATATAAATCTTCAGATGCAAAAATGC
>CAYXRN010000233.1:0-4077 GCA_964467635.1 uncultured Chitinophagaceae bacterium
GATTGTTATAATTCTTCCCTACGACCGTTCAATAGGTACAATGCAGCTGTAGTGTGTGGGCATAATGGTAAGCTGTGCGACCCAAGGAGTGGAGGGGTCAGGGGAAATTTTACTAAAGAGGGGAGGCGTCCTGGTAAGGGAAGCAAGCGCTCTGAGATCGTTATTTTTGTATCAATGGATGACCACAACCCGACAAAAACACTTCACATGAGTACAAAAAATAAAACAGCCTTAATTACCGGCGGTAGCCGGGGGCTGGGAAGGAATATGGCGTTGGCTATTGCCAAAAAAGGAATAGACGTGGCGTTTACTTACCATTCCAGTCAGTCTGACGCGGAAACAGTAGCGGCGGAGATACGAGCGTTGGGGCAACAGGCCTACATTTTCCAGCTTGACACCCGTGATACGGGACAATTTGATGGTTTTGTCACCCGCCTTACCGAAACGCTTCAAAAGCACAATAACAGCTCCAACATTGATTTCCTGATTAATAATGCCGGCACAGCACTCTACGCTCCAATAAACGATACAACGGAAGCGCAGCTGGATAACACTTTTAATATTCATTATAAAGGTGTCTTTTTCTTGACACAAAAACTATTACCGCAGTTGAACGACGGGGGCGGCATCATCAATATCTCTTCTGGGCTGACTAGGATCATTCTTCCGGGTTCTTCCGTATACGGCTCTATGAAAGCCGCCATAGAAACATTTACGCGATACCTGGCAAAGGAACTAGGCCAAAGGAAGATTCGTGCAAACGTAGTGGCTCCCGGAGCTATAGCAACTGATTTCGGAGGTGGAAGAACCCGGGACAATAAAGAAATTAATGACCGGATCGCATCCACGACCGCGTTAGGACGGGTCGGCCTGCCGGATGATATTGGTGGAGTGGTCGCCTTTCTCTGTACAGAAGATGCTTTTTGGATCAATGGTCAGCGGATAGAGGTTTCGGGCGGGCAATCGCTTTAAAAATGACGTTGTGGTATCCCGTTTAAAAAAAACGCCGGTGTTAATAATCAACGAACTTTCTCATACCGCAGGCTACAAAAAGCTGGTAAATGGGAGCTGAAATCGTCGCTTCTCTGCCGTACCTTTAAGCCTCTAAGCTTCTGATTTCCCAAGCGTTATTGAAAGAATAGCATGTTAAGTTGAGAAATTAAAGCGGGTGATCAGCACGTCAATTCTTACCGGATTGTTCAACATTCTTTCGCTCTAAAAAGACAGCTGAAGGGAATTAAAACTAAACCCTTATCGTCAAATTATCACTAAAAAGGATTAACTTCGAGTATATAGCAAGAGCACACGACTCATGCCCTGGAAACATAGAGAAAATACAAATAACAGTTGCCTTTTAAAGTCCTGTAAACCATGCCACAACTTATCATTGATGCCAGAGAGGCTGCTATAAGCAAACAACTGAGTGTGCGTCGAATCTTGCCCTTTAGGGAAAAAAGAATGGTTGGTCCCTTTATTTTTATGGATCATGCAGGGCCTGTAGACGTGCAACCCGCTGCAAGCACCTCTATGGATGTTTTGCCTCATCCCCATATCGGATTATCAACCGTTACCTATCTTTTTGGCGGCCAGGTTACCCACCGGGATAGTTTAGGGGTAGAACAAATCATTCGCCCGGGAGAAGTAAATTGGATGACAGCGGGAAAGGGTATTTCTCATTCTGAACGTTTTGAAGATCCCGAGCTGTTGGCAAAAGGTACTTTAGAAATGTTGCAAACCTGGGTGGCACTCCCGGAAAAGGCGGAGGAATCGGATCCGACCTTTGATAATTACAAGCCGGAACAGTTACCGGTTTATACAGATAAGGGTATCTGGATGAGATTGATTGCAGGCAGCGCTTATGGTTTAGAGAACGATGTACGTATTCACTCTCCGATGTTTTATTTGCATGTGAAATTAGAAGCGAATACAAAAATGGATTTACCAAGGAAACACTCAGAAAGAGCTGTTTATGTGGCAAAAGGAAGCATAGAAATCCTTGGGAAGGTGTATAAGCGGGGACAAATGGTTGTGTTCGCTGAGTCGGAAGAACCAACGTTATTGGCTAAGGAACCGTCTACCTTAATGCTTTTAGGGGGGGAGCCCCTTGGAGAGCGTTTTATTTGGTGGAACTTTGTTTCTTCCAGAAGGGAACGTATTGAACAGGCGAAAAATGACTGGAAAACAGGTAAGATTATTTTGCCTCCAAAAGACAGTAAGGAGTTTATCCCTCTGCCGGAAAGCCGTCTGAAGCCAGCGAGTAGTATTGTTCCTCCGCCTGAACCGCTGTCTTGATTTTTAGATCATCATAATCCCTTTCGATCCGACTTCTGCTATCGTACTTAATCGACCCTTCATATTTTCTATCTCTAACTGTCTTTACGGGCATATATCGTGTTTGTTTGGCCTCGAAAAGTTCAGTTTAAGGCTTATCTTTGTATAATGGATAAAGGTAGAATGCGGACGGTGTTTGCATTGCTGCTGGTTTTACTGACCAGTGGGGTAGCCGGGGCGACCTCCCATGAGACAGCGGCGGTAAGACACACGCCCGCTATTTGCAAAAGCAAGTCGTCAATTCCCTTCTATCACGACACAAAGGCGCTTCTCTCTTCAGCCGGTTTAGTTAATAGTTCAGAACACGCTTCCGAAGGCGGCGGACTTTACCTTCTGTTTCCCCACTTTTCCGATCGTTGCCTTTTCCTGTGTTCCTCCTCTTTGATTGCGTTGGCAAACCCTTATTTTGCACTTCTTTTTAAATACGCCATCTTGTATCCTTTTCATTCCTTTTGGTGAGTCCCCTGTTTAATCACTTTTCTTAACGGGTCACTATGTCAGTGACCTCAATGTAATAACTATGCTTCTAACCTGTAATAGGGCCGGTATTCATGCCTTTTATTACGGGAAAGGGATTTATAAACATTATAATTTATCAATGATGTCGTCAACTTTAATTGCCATAACAACCCTTGTTCCATTATTCCTAATTATTTTCTTAACAGTTTTCTTTATCCGCAGACAGTCCAGGAAAAAAAGTGAGAAAAAGAAAGCACAATTTATTTCATATTGTCGAAGCAGCAACCTTCAAGTCGAATATGTCATGCAACGAAGATACGCAATGGCGGCTCTGAGTATTAAGACAAGACAAATTGCTTGGACTGATCTTAGCGTGGAAAGGATGAAAGATCCCTTGATTCTCTCGTTGCAATCGGGGGGAAAACACAGGCTAAGGGTAACAAAAAATAAAAGTCATATTCAAAAGATCGCTTTGAGACCAGCATATGCGCCAGAATTAAAAGATGACCCCGAAATTATATTTTATGATTGGCTACAAGATGATGAAACTCAATTGGAGGACTGTAGTACAGAGGCTGAAAAATGGGAGGAAGCGCTTCGTAATGTTTAGTTTTCTTTTTGCATCTGTCGAATTTTAGAAGCAGCTTCCGATTGCAAAAGGGGGTAAGGCGTTATTTTGAAGCTTTTCGTTGTTGGTTTCTTTTAATCAAGTATTGTAGTTGCGACTTACCCTCCTTTTTACATTTTTTAGGAAGGTTATTTGAAATCGTTTCATTTTCTGCTTCGGCTACGCTCTTTTCAGATTCCCCGTTGCAGCGGAAGCTGCTTTATCGCTGTACTAATGTCATAAGCCAGTACATCCACATAAGACGGGCTTATATTCAAAGGTTAAGAACCTGCCGTTCCTAATATGCCTTTTCATAAACCCAGTCTAGGCCCCCATAACCTTATTAAATTACTCCATTTCCAACTCGGGCCGCCCTGGCTGATATTTTGCCAATGTCTAATCGCCTTTAACAAGTATGCCATGAGCGGTCAAATACCCATTTTTTATTTAGGCCTTAGTAGGCCCCGGAGCCCATTTGTCATAAGGTGTCAGGTCAAAACGGTTGACTTCTTCCATATCCAGCCCGAGAGCTGCAGCAACGCCTTTTCCGTATTCAGCGTCTGCTTTGAAGCAGTTTCTGATATGGCGGATTTGAATGAATTTTTCCACACCCTTTAATTGAGCTGCTGTGTTATCAAACAAAAGCTGCGCTTTCCCATCTGCCTTGATAATTCTAAATA
>CAYXRN010000234.1:0-4011 GCA_964467635.1 uncultured Chitinophagaceae bacterium
ATCAACAATGTTCCCATGATGGATTCTTTCACCTCTTCCATGGCAGCAGTGGGGATGTGGTTACTGGCGAAAAGAAAAATAGAAAACTGGATAGCACTTCTTATTGCAGATTTTGTAGCCATCGGTTTATTCTTTTATAAGGAGCTTTTACTTTTCAGTCTCCTTAATATTTTTTATGTTGTTATTGCCATACTGGGTTATATGGCCTGGAAAAAAAGGATGGATAAACAAAAGGAAAACCGGCCGCAACTGGCCCCGTAATCCACTGAAAACAACTGCCAACTAGCCTCGCATACTGCTCTGGTATTCAAGAAATGCATCGTCTAAGTCAATCATCTCATTTTGGAGCCTAATCCGCACCCGGATGTTCTCGGCATTTTCCAATTGAGTCAGATAAGCCTCCTTTTGTTCATTGTACTTGTTTAAAATCGAATCATAATCGGTATCCTGTATACTTAAAAGCTGTAAAAGTTTTTCTTTTCCGCCATCTGGCTTCTTTTTCATATTTTTTTCTTAAAAAAATAATTAGTGATTCCAGCAAATGCTGTTTCCTTGCATTTTATAATATTTTTATATAATTATCTTAATGCTTGTGGTGACAAAAATAAAGCAGGCGGTCTATATGGACAATCCCCGTTTCTGGGTATTTTTTGTAGAAATTTTTTAGATGCCGAGATCTTTAGCAAGAGATATCAGTTCCAAGGTGTTCTTTACGTTGAGCTTCATTCTAATATTTTTGCGATGGGATTCCACGGTATGATGGCTAATGTACAGGTATTTGGCTATCTCATTATTATTATATCCCCGTACCAATAACCGGATGACTTGTTTTTCACGCTCCGTTATCTTTTCCAGTATCTCAAAATTACTTCTTCTCAATACTTCATGAAGGGCTTCTCTGGTTTGGGATTCTGTATGTAAAGCTTGTGTGATGTCTAAAAATACCGCTAAAGTATGTAATGGAATGCCTTCTTTATTTTTTCGGATTATTCTGGAGACACCAAAAAGCCAGCTCCAGCCGTCTTGTTCGGGAAACCGGATCCGAATGAGTCCGCCAAATTTGGGCACATTTTTATGTTGATAATGCTCATTGCTTCGTTTTAATAAAAATAGGTCGTCCGGATGAATAAACTGGCTCAGAAAATGTTCGATATCCGGCGGGACTTTTTTTTCACTGCGTAGCATTTTTCTTTTCCATTCTTCATTCCACCAGATAATCTTTCCTGTTTTCTGATCCCTGATATGCACGAAAGCAGGAATTCCTTTTAAAACTTCATTGTGAAAAAGCAGTTCCTCTTTTTCGCTCGAAAACGCTTGGCCATCAGTAAACAATTTTTGAAAATAATCCGAAGACAGGTTGGTAAGTAATTCTTCTTTATCCATAATGACTTGCTGTTGATAACGGGTTTAGCTCCGCCATGTTTCATAAGATGAGAAACACTAAGCTTTTAAAAACAATCCCCTTTATGGAGGATCATAAAAAAGTAGAAGAGATCATCTACAAAAACGAAGGTCTTCCTATTTTTTAGGTAAAATCAGCGGGGTTTTCCGGTAATCCACCATTCCCTTAAATTCGTGGGGATTAGAAGCCCGATGTTTATGCATTATTCTCAACTGATTCTCAGACGGAGTCTTTTTTCTGTAGTTGAATGTCCTTTGAAAACTTCCTGTTTCAATAAAATTTAAAGCAGCAGCCAGTTTTTTATCTTTTTGTTTATCTCCCCACCCGGATATATCAAAAAATGGATAGTAATAATCCGGAACCATTCCGCTGTAATAATCTCCTTTTCCATTTTTATTAATCGTTCGGAAATTAATCGCATACATCGTTGCTACCTGCGTAAAACCGGCCGTATCGGTTACATAAGAAATCGGAATACCAAAAAAGCCCACCGGTTTACCATAGGTAGTATCGCCAATGAGTTTCACCTGCATGTACGGTGTCAAATTATTGATCGTCAATTCAGCAGCGGATGCGGTTCCCCGGCCAACGATAAAAAATACCCTGCTTAAATTCAGCTGATGAGCAGCAGCAGAAAACTTTACCGGTTCCACCGCATTTACAGCGGTTGTATCTCCTTGAGTTTTCCAATAGTTAAAATAGGCGGTCAGTTTGTCATTATATAAGGTTTTGTACATTTCCTGTCCGGCTGCAGAAGCTGGCGCGATCTTATTATCCAGATATTCCACAGTAGGCAAGGAACCGCCTCCATTGTAACGCAGATCGACAATCAATTCCTGTATTCCGGCAGAATCAAATTTACTAAAAACACGGTCTAGATCTTCTTTTGCCCCATTGGTAGTGTTCGTTACATTTACAAACATGTTATAGACAAAATAGCCGACCTTTTTGTGGCTTACCGTATAAATGGAATCAAATAATACCGCCTGTATATCGTAGGTGTCTGTCACTAAACTGACTGTAGTATCAGGTTTGTCAGGTCGTGAAAATACAAAGGTAGAGTGCGGAGAAAAATACAACCCGTCTATGAGGTCTTGATAATTTTTGCTGCCATCCCAGGTAATATTGCTGTTCCCATTTACAGAAATAATATCCCATCCTCTTTTTATGCCGGCTAATCCCGCCGGAGAACCCCGATAAACATAAGATACGATAAGATGAACTTGATTATCTTGAAACATGACCGCTTCAAAACCAAAACCAAAATCACCCTTTACACCAGCCTGCAGTTCTCCGGAAACAGCTCCTGTTAAATCCAAAAAACTGTAACGATCCACTTTTTTACCCTCTACAGTAGCATAATTTCGTATCGCATTCAATTCTTCGGTTGCTGTAGCATACTGATCGCTCCACCACGGAAAATTTTCCGGAACCTGTTTATACCACAAATAAAGCGGAATATTAGCCGAATCCGAAATGTTGATGTACCACGTATAGAATTTTAATGAATCTGTTTTGTTCTGCTTATTCCCCGGAGAAAGCCCGTCTTTCTTACAGGCATTGAGCAACAAAAAGATCAATAACAACACTACAGCCGAGGGGTAACTTAATTTATATAGGCTTTTCATCTTCTCTACCATTTATAAAAGGCCTTACAAAGTACGAAAAATTAGGCAATTATAAGCCAAAACGCGCCGAAAGTTCCAACATTTTGTCTATCGGCCTCCTGGCTTTTTCTATCAGATCATTAGACAAGATGATTTCCGGTTCTTCATATGCCATACTTAGGTAAAGTTTCTCCAGGGTGTTTAATTTCATGTGAGGGCAGTTGTTGCAGGCGCAACTGTTGGTAGGGGGAGCAGGAATAAATTGTTTTGTGGGTTCATTTTTTTCCATTTGGTGCAAAATACCCGGTTCAGTGGCCACAATAAACTTTTTGGCAGGATCTCCGGACACGAATTTCAGTAATGCACTGGTAGAGCCGATGAAATCCGCCATTTGAAGCACCACCTCTTCGCATTCCGGATGTGCTACTATTTTCGCATCCGGATGTCTTACTTTTAACTGGGTGATTTTTTCAACGGAAAAAATTTCATGTACCTGGCAGGAGCCGTTCCAAAGCAGCATTTTCCTGCCGGTCGTTTTTTCCAGATAGGCCCCCAGGTTACGGTCCGGAGCAAAAATTATGGGTTGATCTTCCGGCAGGCTGTCGATGATCTGCTTTGCATTGGAGGACGTGCAAATGATATCGCTCAGCGCCTTTACCTCCGCAGTACAGTTGATGTAGGTGATAACCACATGATCGGGATGTGCCGCTCTGAATTTCCTGAATGCTTCGGTGGGCGCGCTGTCAGCCAGCGAACATCCCGCATGCAGGTCCGGTAACAACACTTTTTTCTGCGGACAAAGGATTTTAGCCGTTTCCGCCATAAAATGAACCCCGGCGAAAACAATAATTTCCGCATCCGTTTTGGCCGCTTGCTGGGACAGGCCGAGACTATCCCCGATATAATCTGCAACATCCTGAATATCAGGCTCTTGGTAGTAATGGGCGAGTAAAATGGCATTTTTTTCTTTTTTTAAACGGTCAATTTCATCAAAAAGATCCA
>CAYXRN010000235.1:0-3924 GCA_964467635.1 uncultured Chitinophagaceae bacterium
CCAGAATATCAGCACCTATTCTTTTGCATCCACTCTGGCATCTGCTGTGTATGTATTTAACAATCACGTTGTTCCGGCAGAACTTCCGCTGATGATGGCTAACCCCAATGTGCAGTGGGAATCAGTGCAGCAATCCAATATTGGGCTTGATGCGACATTATTCCGTCGGCGACTTTCATTTACCGTGGATGCTTATCTGAAAAACACCACCAAAATGCTGGTACCTATGCCGGTGCCCATCCCGACCGGGTATTCAGATATTGTGGTCCCATATATCAATACGGGTAAAGTGCAAAATAAGGGTGTGGAAATCACTGTATCTTCAAAAAACCTGGTTGGGAATTTCCAATGGGCCACTGATTTCAATATTTCATTTAACGAAAATAAAGTTGTGGCCCTGTACGACAAGACACCTATGTATATCGGAAGTTCCATCGGATTGAATGGGACCTTGGCTACCAATACCGTAGGTTATCCAGTCAATGCTTTTTACGGTTATGTGATGCAGGGTATTTTCCAAACACAAAAGGAAGTGGATAATGCCGCGGTACAGATGCCAGGTGCTGATCCTTACAATCGCACTTCTCCGGGGGACGTCCGTTTCAGAGATTTGAACAATGATGGGGTAATCAGCGACGAAGATCGTACCATTATTGGCAACCCTCATCCACTGTTCTTTTATGCCATGACTAATCGTTTTGCTTATAAGGGTTTTGATCTTAGTATTTTCCTGCAGGGCGTGCAAGGAAATGACATCTTCAATGCCAATAATGTTTTCCAAGAAAGTATGTCTGTGGCGCAGAACCAAACCAAAGCGGTTCTGGGTCGTTGGGAAGGAGAGGGTACCAGCACTACCATGCCACGTGCCATCTTCAATGACCCCAATGAAAATGCAAGAATATCGTCTCGTTTTCTGGAAGACGGATCTTATCTGCGTATTAAAAATATAACCTTAGGATATACGCTACCAAAGGGTCTATTGAGCCGTTATAAGATTCACCAAATACGTATCTACACTTCCGTCCAAAACCCGGTCACCTTTACCCACTATACCGGTTTCGATCCGGAAGTGCCGGTCAACGGCGTCGATTACAGTGTGTATCCTGTAACGCGTACTTTGAGTATGGGCATAAATATTACTTTATAATGCATAAAATATTTTTCAAATGAATCAATACAAGACAACCTGCTTTCTGGTCATTTTTATTCTGTTTATGACGGGATGTTCAAAAAAATTCCTTGAGAAAGCGCCGCTTGATTCTGTTGGCTCCGCCAATTATTACCAAACCGAGGACGATGCCCTGGCGGCGATCAACGCAGCGTATCAACCATTGCAACGGCCTAAGCTATATAATATGCGCATGTGGACGACCGATATAATGGCAGGCAACTCCGTAGTGGGTGCGGGTGGCGGTACCGATGGTATTGAAACAGTACAGGAAGCTAATTTTGTCACTACACCAGATAATCCGGGAGTGCTGGATTTGTTCCGGGGACCGGCACCGGGCATATTAGCCTGTAACATAGTTTTGGATAGGGTTCCTGCTATTGTTATGGATGAATCGCTTAAGCAACGGATTTTGGGAGAAGCACATTTTCTCCGCGGCTTGTATTACTTTATCCTCGTGCGCTTTTTCGGGGACATTCCGCTGGTGCTTCATCCGCAGACCGTGGGAGATAATTTAAAGCCGGCCCGCACGCCGAAAGCTGAAGTATATAAACAGATTATCAGCGATCTTACGGATGCTGCAGATATGCTTCCACCGAGAGAAATGTATTCTGGTGCGGATGTAGGCCGGGCATCTACGGGATCCGCGACAGGAATGCTGGCGAAGGTATACCTTACGTTGAAAAAATACCAAAAGACTGTTGATCTGTGCGATAAAGTAACGGCATTGGGTTACAAGTTAAACCCCGATTATGCTGATAACTTCTCGGCGGTGAATAAAAATACAGTAGAATCACTTTTTGAAGTTCAGTACAGTGGCGCTACTACCTACGGTTTTTTTGATGATCTAAACCAGGCTTCGTGGTTAAGCGCTTTTACCGGCCCACGTAATTCTGATTTTGTAGGTGGAGGCTATGGATGGAACCAGCCAACACAGGAGTTTGTAGATTCCTATGAACCAGGCGATCTGCGAAAGGATGTCACGGTTTTGTATGAAGGATGCCCTGACTTTGATGGGCACACGTATAAAGCTTCGTACTCTACCACCGGCTATAACCTGCGTAAATTTTTAGTACCTAAATCTGTTTCACCTGATTATAATACCAGTCCGGCTGATTTTGTAGTACTGCGGTATGCCGATGTGCTACTGATGAAGGCAGAAGCACTAAATGAATTAGGTGAAATGGCAGAAGCGATTATACCGCTGAACAAAGTAAGGGCGCGTGCCGGCCTGGGTCCAAAGAAAGCCAATGTTTCAAAAGATGTCATGCGTGGCATTATTCTCCATGAGAGACGGATGGAACTGGCTTTTGAAGGACAACGTTGGTTTGATCTGATTCGAGTGAACAATGGACAGTACGGGCTGGACTTTTTACATTCAATCGGAAAGGTGAACGCCACCAAGAAAAACCTGTTGTTGCCTATTCCGCAACAAGAGATAGACGTTAATCCAAACCTGACGCAAAACGCGGGTTATTGATCATTAAAAATAAATGAGATCATGATGCAAGTCAATACATATACCAACCTATTGCGCGCTGGTCTATACGCCACCCTGGCCTTACTGCTTTTTTCCTGTAAAAGGTTGGGAATCGTGCTACCGACAGTAACTAATGAGCCCTTAACGCTTACTACAAATGATTCAGCTACCATAGTATTACATGAAGCCGATAAAAACGATGCAGCGGTTGCCTTTCATTGGACGACCGGTACCAACGAAGGTACAGGGGCTGCAATCAGCTATGTCTTAGAAGTGGGTAGACAGGGAGAAAACTTTGCTGATCCACTGGTCTTGGATCTGGGCAAACAGGTTTATGATTATAGCTTTACCCACGGGCGTCTAAATGACAGCCTGAGACAGCACTGGCAGGCAAAGTCAGCTGCTACCGTTACATTGGAAGCCAGAATCATCGCCACGGTAGCCGGGGATATGGAGCAGCCACAAGTATCCAACCCTGTTACTATTCATGTAACCCCTTATGAGCCGGTGTCTACCACCCTTTATATCCTAGGCGATGCTACTGCTTCGGGATGGGATAACAACAATGCGGCTGCGCTAACCCCTGATCCGGAACTGCCGGGCACTTTCACCTATCAGGGAACCCTATCGCCTGGTCATTTTAAATTTATTACAACGCGCGGCAGTTTCTTGCCATCCTATAATAAGGGGGCTGCTGAGGGGGTTATTGTTTACCGGACATCGGAAAACGAGCCGGATAAGCAATTTACTGTTACCGAAACAAGCGTGTATAAAATAACGGTCAACTTGCTTACCCTGACCATAAAGTTGGAACAGGTGGCTTTGCCTCCCTATGCTAAACTGTGGATTATCGGCGATGCTGTGCCAAAAGGCTGGGATATCAATACTCCGGATTCCCTCGTGAAGAATCCGGCCAATCCTTTTAGGTTTAAATACAACGAAGTATTGAAAAGTGGTGAATTTAAGATTGCCACTGCCGCAACAGGTAATTTTAACGTTCCCTTTTATATGCCGTTGACAAATCATCCTGATCTGTCGGAAACTGGGGTGCAATTAGTGAACAGCGGAGGGGATGACTTGAAATGGTATATTACTGATCCGGGGGCATATAAAATATCGCTGGATCTTTTGAATATGAACATCCATATTATCCCGTTTCAGCCTTACTCAAAGCTTTGGATTGTAGGCGATGCTACGCCCACAGGATGGAATATTGATGCGCCTACGCCCATGATTGCCTCTCCAGATGACCCCAATGTATTCACTTATACCGGTC
>CAYXRN010000236.1:0-2824 GCA_964467635.1 uncultured Chitinophagaceae bacterium
GGAAATCCTGTTCCAATAGTAGATCAGAAAACAGGAAAGATATTTTTACTTATGACATGGAATTTTGCTGAAGATAACCGTGTTAAAATTGTTAAGGGCATCAGCAAAAATACTCGTCGGGTATTTGTGACTTATTCGGAAGACGATGGCTTAACATGGGCTGATCCAAAAGAAATAACCAGTTCTGTAAAATTAAGAGATTGGGGATGGTATGCTACCGGCCCCTGCCATGGAATACAGATTTCCACAGGACCATACAAAGGAAGGCTGGTGGTTCCCTGCGACTATATCGAAAAGTATACAAATAAATATGGCTCCCATATTATTTATTCTGATGATCATGGGAAGACTTGGGAGTTAGGGGGTATAGTTTCTAGTAGTGATCATATAAATGTAAATGAAAGCACCGTAGCCGAATTACCTACTGGTGGCCTGATATTGAATATGCGCAGCGGCAGTAAGCGTAGAATGATAGCCAAAAGTACGGATGGTGGCCTGACTTGGTCCAAAGCTGTGCAGGATTCTCAATTACTTGATCCCAATTGCCAGGGAAGCCTGCTTGCCTTTAGGAGAAATAATGATTACCTATTATTTTTCTCTAACCCTGCGAGCGGTGAAAGAAGAAAAAGGGTGAATATGACCATCCAGCTAAGCGAAAATAACGGCGATTCATGGAAAGGGTCATATCAGGTATATGAGGGTCCATCCGCATATTCTGATCTTGTAAAGATATCTGATAACAGCATCGGAATAGTATATGAGGGTGGTTATTCGATACCGTATGAAGGAATTGTTTTTGAAAGCATTCCTATATATAGAATCAAATAAACAATATACAGCTGGTCGTTAAGCAGTCCAGGATATATAGAATTGAATCAGTTATGTTAATTTTAAGACAATACCTAGGAAGTAAGGTGAGAGTATATGGGATACTGCTGTATCTATTGGCTTATGCTAATATTAGTATAGCCCAATATACAGAATCTTATATAAAAGTTAGGAAAGATGCGCCTAATATATTATGGATTTGTACTGATCAACAGCGATGGAATACTATTGGGGCATTGGGCAATGAATTCGTGCATACACCAAACCTTAATCGGTTGGTGAAAGAAGGAGTGAGTTTTTTTAATGCTTTTTGCCAGGCGCCGGCTTGTACCCCTCGCCGTGCCAGTTTTATGACTGGCATGTATCCGTCTACGCTGCATTCAAGCAAGCTGGGACAAAAAAAATGGCCCGAAACAGCCCCGCTTATATCAAAGATACTCCATGATGCCGGCTATGATTGTGGGTTGGCCGGAAAACTGCACTTATCTACCGCCCAGGCTCATCTTCCGGAAAAAAGGCCTAAGGATGACGGCTATAGAGTATTTTACTTTAGTCATGGCCCCTGGAGCGGCGGGTCAAGTAATCAGTATTTAGTTTGGCTTAAAGAAAAAGGGGTAAACTATACTGATTTAAAAGAGAAATATGGATATATACCTATAAAATATCATCAAACTACATGGTGTACAAACAAAGCTATAGCATTTATTAAAGAAAAGCGAGATCGTCCCTGGTTTTTTAGTTTGAATTGCTTTGACCCCCATCCTCCCTTTGATCCTCCAAAGGAATTATTAGAACGATATGATATTGATAGTTTGCCTGCTCCCTGGGTCAATGACTCCGATATTGCTGAAAAAAGGAAGCTAAATGACGTTTTCTTTCAGTCAAAGCCAACTAAGCGACCTGCTCATAAAAATAAGTTGCGCATGGCCAAATACTGGGCGGAGATTGATTTAATTGATCAGAATATAGGGAGGATTTTAGAAATATTGAAAAAGACAAATCAGCTAGAAAATACCATCATCATCTTTTCGACAGATCATGGAGATATGCTGGGTGATCATGGACTTATCGCAAAGGGGTGCAGGTTTTACGAAGGATTAGTTCACGTACCCTTAATAATATGGTATCCGAAGGAGTTTAAGCAAAATTTAAGAAGTAAGGGGCTGGTCGAGCTAGTTGACGTTGTGCCAACTATATTAGAAACCGTCGGTTTGAATATTCCTGAACATATTCAGGGTAGAAGCCTCTTGCGTATATTGACCGGAAGTGCAGACCCTGACTCTTTCAGGAAATTTGTCCGAAGCGAATGTTACGATTGTTTTGCGCCCATAAACAATTACGATAATTCTTATGGAACAATGCTTAGAACAAAGCGGTACAAAATCATAAATTACCATAGTCCTGTTTCTAAAGGAGAATTATTTGATCTTAAAGAGGATCCCCATGAACTTCATAATGAGTGGAATAATCCAGAATATGCAAAGATTAGATTTCACCTGATGCAGTTAAGCTTCAATGCAACGGTAAAAGCAATGGATTCGGGGCCGAAGCGGATTGCCCGTTATTAAATATTGTTTTTATGACAAGTATAATTTTTAATAGTTTTAATTTTATGATGAAAGTAATTGGATCTGCTATTTTATGTATTGCGTTAGTGTTCGTTACTGGCGGAAAATCGTTTGCGCAAGCACATCAAAAAACTAACGTGTTGTTTATTTTTGTTGATGATCTTCGGCCTATGTTAGGGTGTTATGGCGATTCAATAGCAATAACTCCTAATATAGACAAATTAGCTTCGCGGGGTACCGTTTTTGAGCGTGCCTACTGTCAGGAAGCCGTTTGTAATCCTTCAAGAGCATCGATAATGACCGGCCGGCGGCCGAATACTACCAGGGTCTGGGACCTGAAAACTCATTTTCGTAAGGCGTTACCGCGTGTTATCACGCTTCCTCAATGGTTTAAACAGCACGGGTATCATGCACAATCCGTGGGAAAA
>CAYXRN010000236.1:2834-3869 GCA_964467635.1 uncultured Chitinophagaceae bacterium
AAAATTTACCATGATCCGGCTGCATTAAAAGACCCGGTTTCCTGGTCTGTTCCGGAAACAATGGGTGTTACGACAAAATTTGGCAAGTATGTATTGGATTCGAATCTGGCTCAGAAACATGGCTGGAAATCGACCGCTACAGAGAGGGCTAATGCGCCTTCTGTGGCTTACATTGACGGAATGGTCAATAATGCGGCTGTACAAATTCTGAATAAAATAAAGGATAAAACATTCTTTCTTGCCGTTGGATATAGAAGGCCCCACCTTCCGTTCAGCGCGCCGGAACAGTTTTGGGCTTTATATGACGGGAAAAAAATTCCTACGGCAGCTAATTCCAAACCACCTGTTAATGTCCCAAATGTAGCCTTAACAAATTCACGCGAGTTACGCGGATATACAGATGTTCCTGATAGTGGGACCATTTCTTATGAGGAAACCCAAAAGCTGCTTCATGGATATTATGCTTCTATTTCATTTGTAGATAGCCTGGTTGGCAGATTACTGCATGAACTGGACCGGCTGGGATTAACAAAAAATACAGCTATTGTATTTGTAAGCGATCATGGTTATCATTTAGGAGAGGAAGGAATATGGGGAAAATGTACTGACTTTGAAGTGGGTACACGTGTACCGCTTATTATTGCTTCTCCCTTACAGAAGCAAAGAGGAACAAAGACCGATGCACTGGTTGAAACGGTTGATATATATCCAACTTTAGTAGAGGTAGCAGGTCTTGATATGCCTCATGGATTAGAAGGTGCCAGTATGAAACCCTTGTTAGATAATCCGGATTTAGCATGGAAGAAGGCTGCCTTTAGCCAGTTTCCCCGTCCCTGGCCTTATAAAAACGAGCCTGAGATAATGGGGTATACAGTTCGCACAAATGACTTTCGTTATACAGAATGGCTGGATTTTAAGACTGGTAAGATTAATGGAAAGGAATTATATGATCATCGCAATGACTCTTTGGAAACACATAATGTAGTGAATCAATATAGGAACAGGGAACAGGTGAGATAGCTGCATCAGCTGCTT
>CAYXRN010000237.1:0-3789 GCA_964467635.1 uncultured Chitinophagaceae bacterium
TTGAAAAATGGATTGAAGCGATAGAAGAAAACAAGCGATTATACGAAGCCTTGCTGAAAAGTGAGCGAGAAAAAATTTCTTTGTTAGAGAAAATACTGGAGCAGAAAGCAAAAGAGTAACTTTCTAAGTGATCTGAAAATAAAAGTTTTTTATAGGACCTCGCGACAGAAGTCTTCTCATAGTATGCTACAATTAAAGTCTTAGACTCCTACAATTCCTTAACCATTTTTCACTGCCTTCCGTCTTAACATCTCCGCCTCCTGTTGCTTTTCTCTAGCTTTTTGGAGCAATTCTAACCTCCGTTTTCGCTCAGTCTCCTGCTGCAGAACTCTTTTTCTCATATCAGGGTCATTTCGGTAGAGACTATCGGTTAAACGCAGATAATAATGTAGGCCTTTGTCCTTCATCAGCTTTAGACTACGATACTTAGTATCATTGGCCACGTACTTTTTCAACTTCTGATGATTTACATACAAGGCAGAAACGGCCAGGGTAAGTGCCAGAAAAACTGCCACAGCAACAACGAAAGGCCAGCGAAAGTGATGAATATGATATTCCTTTTTCTCAATCGGGATCTCCAGCTGGTGGCTATAACTTTCCAGTTTAGCGGACAGCCCCTTTGCTACAGTTAATCCCGATGCCAGCCTTTCTATATTGTGATTAAGTTCGGCAAGCTTTAACTTAAACTCTCCTGTCTCGGATATAAGAATTTTTTGAAGTTTTTTTATTTGATCAGCTTTACCGGCTTCGTCGGAGAAAGCCGTAAGTCGCTTTTCAATCTGTCTGATTTTATCGATAACTGACTCTTTAAATGTTTCTTCCATGATCTATTAATTTTGAGACTCTATGTGTCGACTTTATACTTATCTGTAATACCCTCTTTTCCTTTTCTTTTGCTTCTTCTTTTTTTGCTGCAGGAAGTAACTAGACTGGTCATAATCATAATTATACTCAATTTTCATGACTTCAGCAATCAGCTCGGATAGTTCTTTACCTATTGTCATGGTAATGTTATCCCGTTGGATGTTTTTCCCTCTCAAAAATTCGGTAGAAGGTAGAGGAAATGCGCTATCTTGACATAGATGCTGCCTTTGCTGCTGAAAAGAGAAATATTTTTCCAGGTTGCCCAAAGAAAACCTCCGGTCAATTTTACTTCCCTTGAAGCAATTTTTCCCAATCTGAAAACTGATACCCTGTTTGTCCTTCGTTTTGCTTTTATATTTATATACTGTCCCAATACCCTGTTTTTTTAACCGTTTCTCCAGATCTCTAAGATCTCGGCAACCAGGCAGATTCTTCAAAATTGCCTCGTAGATTTTATATCGGCTGGCTTCATTCTGAGTGAGAGCCTCCGCGTGCATAAGGCGAAGATTCTTTCTTTTTGCCGGAATCAGCCGGTAGGTTTCCGTTAGCTTTTGAGCTGCCTTTTTCCCTCGTAATCCAATCCAGCTATCGTTGACCACCTCACCATCATTATTTACGAGATTGGCTATAATGTGCAGGTGAAGATGTTTTCGGTCGGTATGTTTGGCAACGGCATACTGGGTATTATTTAAGCCAATTTTACACAGGTATTTTCTAGCTATCTCCAGCATTTTTTTCTCTCCCGGATCTTCACCCGGATAGAAGCTCAATATGCCGTGGAAGCAGGCCTGCTTTTTTGCCGCATGGAGTTGCTGTTGGACGATAAAATCATCAGCCATTTTACTATAATGATGCCCTCTGACCCCTTCGGTTTCCAGAACTTTCGCACCAGCCTTATTACAAATATACCGGCATGCCGATCTGAATGAATGTCCGGTAAAAACCTTGCTGATCATTTCTTAAACTTTTTTAATGCTTTATCAATTTCTTCCAGCTCATTTTCAAAGCGAAACAAAGCAGAGAGCAATCCTTCCTGATGGGCAAGTTTAGCCATCTGATTGATGTTGTTGGCAAGGCCGGTAAATTGCCTGAAAAAATGTCGGTCTTCTTGTGAGAGCTTTGCTGTTACCGAGGCATGAATGGCGCTTTCCCTGATGTAATTAGAGAGCGTTAATTTTGCCTTTTCCGCTTTCTGGGTAACAATAAAGCGTTCGGTTTTCGTAAATCTAACACAGACTATTTGTTGCCTTTTTACCTGTTTTTCAGGCCGCCCTCCTTTTATTTTTTTCCGTTTCGGTTCTTCCATTTTGATATCTTTTATCCAATCTTTTTCTGCGACCAACGGGAGCAAAACCAAGCGTTTTTGTTTTCGTAAAACAAAAACACCGCTTGCCTTAAGACGACGAAAATTTACTACGTGAGTTTGATTTGCGGTCGGGCCGGTCTGGTAGCCTGAGCCAACAGTTCATTAAAATCTGCACAGCCATGAAGGTAAAAGCGCTCATCTATGCAACGACCATTCCATAGGATAGCTTTTTCAGTAGCAAAGCTTCCAGCTTCGTCATTATCCAAAAACAAATGAATAGTCTGGAACCGATCCAAAATCCGCCGGCTCCCAGGAAGGGAAGTGAGCCGATTCAATATTAAGAAGCAGCCATGAAAATCTGGCAGTTCTATTATCTTCCTCTCCAATAATTCCAAATAAGAAAAGAAGCTAATAAAGTCCTCAAATACTGCTACTTCTCCTGAGTTACTTCCAGGAATTGTCGTTATATTTCTCGGAGAAATAGCTCCATTGAAAGACGAGCTTCGAAGTTCGTATCCCATAGAATCATTTAAAAATCCTATGGCAGAAGATATTTTTTCATCAATCCGGTAACGAATCTCTTTACAGTAGGCTCTGGCGACTTTTAAAGATATACCTTTATTATGCAGATAGCGGCAAAGGGCGGGATTTGTGACAGGGCTTGCGGCTATCACCTTTATTTTTTTCTTTTGATCGGCAGTATAGGGTATGCAGATGTCGGGCCGATGAAAAGAAAAAACGCTATTCAGTTTTTCCAAAAACTCTGAAGCAGTACACCTGTGGTATCTGACGCCAAAATCTATTATCGTCCCACTTTCGTTTGTTCCATGGTCATACCAGGTATTTTTCCTCCAGTTCACTTTAAAAGAACCAGATTGATCTTCCCTTAAAGGAGACTGATACCAGTAACCTTCGGGCATATATATTTCTGGGAAAAATCCGAGGTAAGCCAGGTAATCTACAAGACTCAACCTCTTTACTTCTATTAGGGATAAAAAATCAGTGTTCATTATGATAAAATTTTGATGATTTGATGAAATAAGGGTTAACGAATTGATTATTATATATTTATAACTTCATCAAACGGTCATCAAATGATCGGCCCTGTCATCTGAAATAATCTTTGATGATGTTTTGATGAAGCTTTGATGACGTTTTGATGACGACAACTTTTTCATTTTCAGACGGTTATATTTTTTTCATCAAAATCGCCTATAAAATTCAGTTTCAGAATTTCTGCTCTGGAAAGCCTGAAAAATCTTCCCTTGCGGTTGTATTCATAAAGACTTCCGTCTGAGCCCATGCGGTATTGCAGATAGGCATTTGAATTTCCGGAGGGAGACAAGCGCCAGTGCTCCTGTAGAACTCTCCGGATATTATTGGTATCGTATTTAAACCCTTTCATCTTCAGCCAGCTTTGTAAATCAGAAACACAAAAACAGACCTCATCCACATCGTCTTTTTGATCTACAATGGTCATCAGTAACTGCGCTATTTCCACCTCCAGTTTGTTGCGGTTGTAGGCCTTCACCTTCTTCAGGGCAGAAGTAGCAATTTGTTCTGGCCGGAACCACATCCTTGTAGTGCAGGCTGTAGAAAAAGGGCGGTTGATCAGATAG
>CAYXRN010000238.1:0-3713 GCA_964467635.1 uncultured Chitinophagaceae bacterium
ACCAAGAAAACGCCAGTCATCAAGTTTCATAGGTACATAGATCCTATTATTCCCGAAAATTGTCTAGATACTTCCATTAAAAAAATTGCTCCATCTCCAAGCGAGAGTCATTAAAAGTGAAACTGCTGTTCCCTTCCGGGTCTTATGCTGTTCAAGGCCGCCAATACTAAGGTCTTTTCCCTTTATGGATTGGCGGCTTTGTTTACCTGTTTATCGCCTTGAGTTCGTTTAAAACTTCCAGAGGGCTGTTACACGAACTTTTCGATCTCAAATAGCGGCTAATTCGAGGGATCTTAAAAGGCATGCTTTAGTAGTCTCCGTGATGAAAATGTTGATTGATATATTTTGCCCGTTTTTTTAAATTTCCCCAAATTCCACAGGCATAGACCGCAAAAAATCTTTCTGAACAGGCAGCGTGTTATAAAGCCGGTCAATAAGTTCGCCCTCAGGCGGCACTTCCCTTTTCCCAGTGCGCCTGCTGGTTTGTATAGCCTGTACGTATACGCCTTACGGTTCACCAGTTGTAAAACCGCCAGATCATCAGTACATTTGGAACAGTTCACGGCTCTGTATCGAAAATGGACGACCCATTGCAAATGACCCCGATTGAGCCGGGTTATTTGCAGGCTTTTGAGAATTTTTCGGAAAGGAAAAAAGTCCGAACTTGTGCACTTTTCTGTATAACGGGTCACCAGGTCGGCATAACCAGTGCCGCGCCTTTTTTAAGCCCATGGGACCGGAACAACCGCTCAACAAATTGGAGCGTATTTTTGTAAAGCTATTAAAAGGAATATATACTTTGACTGAAGAAATCATCAGCCTCCAACATATCAACCCCATTGAGTTTTTCGGCGTCAACAACGGAAAATTCGACTTGTTGAAAAAGCACTTTCCCTTGCTGAAGATACTTTCAAGGGGAACGCAGGTAAAGCTTTCAGGCGCGCCGGAAGAAATAGACCGCGCCAAGGAAAAAATTGATCAACTGGTCAAATACCTGGAACGCAACGGCCATTTAAGTAAACATTATTTTGAACAAATACTATCCGATGAATTTCCCAGTCAACAGCTGGAAAGCGATTTGAACGATGTTTTGGTGTATGGGCCCGAGGGCCGGGTCGTTCGCGCACGTACCATCAACCAAAAAAGGCTGGTAGAAATTGCCGGAAAAAACGACATCACCTTCGCCATCGGGCCGGCGGGTACGGGAAAAACCTATACTGCTGTCGCGCTGGCTGTTCAGGCTTTGAAGAATAAGGTGGTGAAGAAGATCATTCTCACGCGACCGGCAGTGGAAGCGGGCGAAAACCTGGGGTTCCTGCCAGGAGACCTGAAGGAAAAAATCGATCCTTATCTGCAGCCTTTATATGACGCGCTGGATGATATGATTCCGGCTGATAAGCTGAACTATTACATGGCCACCCGCGTCATTCAGATCGCCCCTTTAGCTTACATGCGTGGCCGCACACTGGACAACGCGTTCATCATTCTTGATGAAGCTCAAAATGCTACCGATTTACAGATGAAGATGTTTCTGACTCGGATCGGCCCTTCGGCTAAGGCGATTATTACCGGGGATCTCACTCAAGTGGACTTGCCCAGGCACCAGCAATCCGGCCTGGTCAAGGCCGTTAACCTGCTTAAGGATATCCAGGGGATTGGCTACCTGAAGTTGGATGAACAGGATGTGGTACGCCATCGGTTGGTGAAAGCCATCATTCGGGCATACGATAAAGAGGAGAAGGATGGCGCACCGGAAAACGGAAATCCGGTTTAAAAGATTAATCGTCATGAAGTATCCGGTTTCTTTTTGGCTAAAGGGGGGTGGGGCCGGATTGTGGCTTCTTCTGACGCTTGTGTCGTGCACCTCCGTATCCACCGGTCCACTACCCGATTACAGGAAAGAAGCGCCTGCCCTGGCCAACCAACTGCTTATACAGGAAGGAGCAGCGCAATTGAAGGACGGAGACCTGGTATTGCGGACCGGAAGGGATTTTATCAGTTTAGCCCTGCGGCAGTTTTCTTTAGTAAATAAAACCTATTCACATTGTGGATTAGTACGGGTGGAAGATGGGCGGACCTGGGTATATCACGCGATCGGAGGGGAGGATAATCCGCAAGCCACCCTGAAAAAAGAATCCTTCGCCGATTTTTGCAACCCGAAGTATAACCTGGGGTTCGGTATTTTTCGTTACGAACTGACACCAAAAGAAACAAAACGGGTTGATAGCCTGACCGGGCTTTATTTTCGGGAAAAGATTCCTTTTGATATGCAGTTTGATCTGGAAACGGACAGCAGCTTTTATTGTGCCGAATTTGTTTATAAAGTGCTCCAGCAAGCGACCGGAGAGGATTATCTGCCCATAACCCGCCTTGGCCACCTGAAGTATGTTGCGATAGATAATTTGTTTCTCAACCCCCATACATCTTCGATTTTCCAGGTTAAATTCCAGTAATTAGTAAAGATTTTTGCCGTTTTTGCGTATTATTGACTTTCAGATTACTTTTGTAGGGCGTTAAAATAATCTTATGAAGCATTTTAGGTACTTTATGGTTGCTTTGGTTCTGGTTACACAGTTGTTTTCGGGTTGTAAGGACAAAGGGCCCGACCCGGGAGAGGTAACGCTGAAGTTCTTAAATGCCATTCAGCATTCCAATTACGAAGAAGCGAAAAAGTATGCTACAAAAGATTCTAAGGCCATGCTGGACGCATTGGCGGCTTTCCAACGCATGTTGCCGGAAGCCTCAAAGGAAAAGTTCAAAAACGGAAAAATTACCATTACCCATATTGAAAAGAAAGATACATTGGCGGTAGTAACCTATGAAAGTGATCAGGATACAACCAGTAAGACCCTGAAGTTAAAAAAACAGGGTGGTAAATGGAAAGTGGCTTTTACCAAAGAAACCGTGCTACCCGATATCAACGAGCCGCTGCAACCGGTTGATTCAAGCCTGATGCACCCCACACCACAGACACCTGACTGATCGCGATTATTTTACCTTTTAATTGTTATTCTCTTATGTTTAATCCTTGGCATCACGTTTCCCCCGGCGACAATACACCATCCATAGTAACCGGTATTATTGAAATCCCTTCCGGCTCCCGGGCCAAATACGAGCTGGATAAAGAAAGCGGCCTGCTGAAGCTCGACAGGGTTTTATATTCTTCTTTTTATTATCCCGCCAATTACGGTTTCATCCCGCAGTCCTTTTGCGACGATGGTGATCCGCTGGATATTCTGGTGCTTTCCCAGATTGACTTTAATCCCCTTTGCCTGGTGAATGCTAAAGTTATCGGAGTGATGCGTATGGTGGACCAGGGGGAAGCGGATGATAAAATTATCGCCGTGGCTGCCGATGATGTAAGCGTAAATTACATAGCCGATATTGCCGAATTGCCCCCTCATTTTACTAAGGAACTGCGCCATTTCTTCGAAGAATACAAAACACTGGAACGTAAAAAAGTGCTCGTAGAGGAATTCCAGGGGAGAAAAACCGCTGAAACGATCATTTTACAAAGCTTTGAAGACTACAAAAAACTGCGTACCGAATAATTTATTGTTATTAAAAGTTTATTTTTTTTAACAAAAGGTAATTCTCTTTGATATTTTCCAATAGTTAGGTTTGCGGCTTAAATATATGTTAAAATAGCTGTTGTTGTGAAACAAAAGTTATGGAAATAACGTATTTAACAATATCTTGTGTACAGGAAAATA
>CAYXRN010000239.1:0-3694 GCA_964467635.1 uncultured Chitinophagaceae bacterium
ACAAAAAACTGAAAATATAGCGCTTTTAAAAGAAAAGTTCGCTCAATACGACCATTTTTATCTGACTGACTCTACGGGCTTGACTGTAGCACAAATCAATAAGCTTCGCAGGGTGTGCTTTGAGAAAAAAGTAGAAATGAAGGTCGCTAAAAATACCCTTATAAGTAAGGCGCTCGAATCATTGAACAACGAAGCCTATTCGGGGGTATATGATTCGTTGAAAGGACAAACTGCTATCCTCTTTTCTGAAAACCAGAAAGAACCGGCGCTGATCTTAAGCGATTTCCGTAAAGACCAGGGTGTAGACCGGCCGGTATTAAAAGCCGCACTTATCGAGGAAGACGTTTATGTGGGAGATGACCAGCTGGCGGTATTAAAGAAACTGAAATCCCGTCAGGAATTAATTGGAGAGATCATTGGTCTGCTTCAGTCTCCGGCTAAAAATGTTGTCAGTGCCCTGCAGTCCGGTGGCGATAAACTGAGTGGTCTGTTGAAAGCATTGGAGGAAAGAGCGCAATAAAAGAATTTGTGGTTGATCCGATGCAGGATAAACCGCCGGCCGGCAGCTGTAGTGCTGCTTACCGAAAAAGGCTTCCAAGCCCGTGATTAATTTAAATTTGTAAACATTATTAAACAATTGTTAAAATGGCTGATTTAAAAGAATTTGCTGAACAGCTGGTATCCTTGTCAGTAAAGGATGTAAATGAACTTGCTGCAATTCTTAAAGACGAGTACGGTATCGAACCGGCTGCTGCTGCACCGGTGATGGTTGCAGGTGGTGGCGGAGGTGATGCCGCTGCTGCTGAAGAGAAAACCGCATTCGACGTGATCTTGAAAGCCGCTGGCCCCAACAAGTTAAAAGTGGTGAAAGCTGCTAAAGAAGTTACCGGCCTTGGTCTGAAAGAAGCGAAAGAATTGGTAGATAATGCACCTAAACCCATTAAGGAAGGTGTAGCCAAAGCTGAAGCTGAAGAAATTGCAGAAAAGCTGAAGGAAGCCGGAGCTGAAGTTGAAATTCAGTGATTTCCGGCTTAAAACCGGACTTCCGGTTTTTGAAAAAGCCTCTTGGGTTGTACCAAAGACAAAGCCCGGTTCGTGTAAAAATATATTTACAGGTCAATGGCCATCTTGTGGCCTTTGACCTTTTCCGCTACCTGCCTGTTTAGGCTTAGGCCACCAGTTGAAAGGCTTGCCTTCCGCGGGCAGAAAATAGTGAGTTTTTAATTCTGAAAGCTAAATATGTCTCAAACAACAGCGCAAACCCGTCAAAGAGTAAACTTCGGGAAAATCAGTAAGATTGCTGATACCCCCGATTTGCTTGGAATCCAAATTCAATCTTTTAAAGACTTTTTTCAACTGGAAACTACGCCGGATAAGCGTGCGGATGAAGGCCTTTTCCGGGTATTTAATGAAAATTTCCCCATTAATGATACCCGTAATATCTTTAACCTTGAGTTTCTGGACTATTATGTGGATCCCCCGCGCTATACACTGGAAGAATGTATAGAAAGAGGACTGACCTATGCGGTGCCCCTCAAGGCCAAGCTACGCCTGAGCTGTAACGATGAAGAACACGTAGATTTCCAAACCATTATCCAGGATGTATTCCTTGGAAACATTCCCTACATGACGCCTCGCGGGACATTTGTGGTGAATGGCGCAGAGCGGGTAATTGTTTCCCAGCTGCATCGTTCTCCGGGGGTGTTTTTCGGTCAGTCGTACCATCCCAACGGAACGAAAATCTATTCCGCGCGTGTGATTCCTTTTAAAGGCGCGTGGATGGAATTTGCGACGGACATTAACAATGTCATGTATGCCTATATTGACCGGAAGAAGAAATTCCCGGTAACTACACTCTTGCGTTCAATCGGCTTCGAAACGGATAAGGATATTCTTGAGCTCTTCGATATTGCCGATGAAATAAAAGTCGATCGCAAGTCGCTGGAAGAAAATGAAGGCAAAAAACTGGCAGCCCGGGTGCTCCGCAGCTGGGTGGAAGATTTTGTGGATGAAGATACCGGAGAAGTGGTTTCTATCGAACGTAACGAAGTAGTGCTCGAACGCGACAGCGTGCTCGATGAAGACAATATCGAGATGATCTTGGAACTAGGGGTAGAAACCGTATTTGTACAAAAAGAAGAAGTAAGCGGCGACTACGCCATTATATATAATACCTTAAATAAAGACACCTCCAATTCTGAATTGGAAGCGGTACAACATATTTATCGTCAGCTGAGAGGCTCCGATGCCCCGGATAATGAAACGGCCAGAGGGATTATTGACAAGCTGTTCTTCTCCAATAAGCGGTATGATCTCGGGGAGGTTGGTCGTTATAAGATTAACCGGAAGCTGGAATTGGAGAATGATTTGGATACGAAAGTATTGACCAAGAATGATATTATAGCCATTATCAAGTACCTGGTGCGGTTGAGTAACGGAAAAGCTGAAATAGATGATATTGATCACTTGAGCAACAGGCGTGTACGTACGGTTGGAGAGCAGTTGTATGCCCAGTTTGGGGTAGGACTGGCCCGCATGGCCCGTACAATTCGTGAACGAATGAATGTCCGCGATAATGAGGTCTTTACACCGGTGGACTTGATTAATGCAAGAACCTTATCCTCCGTGATCAACTCCTTCTTTGGGACCTCACAGCTCTCGCAGTTTCTGGACCAGACTAATCCGCTGGCGGAGATTACCCACAAGCGCCGTATTTCTGCCCTGGGACCCGGTGGCTTGAGCCGGGAACGGGCCGGATTTGAAGTGCGGGATGTGCACTATTCCCACTACGGACGTTTGTGTACGATTGAAACGCCGGAAGGACCGAACATCGGGCTTATTTCCACGCTTTGCGTGCATGCCAAGATCAACAACATGGGCTTTATCGAAACGCCCTATCGTACCGTTAAAAGCGGTAAAGTAGATTTGAGCGGCTATCGTTACCTGAGTGCGGAAGAAGAGGATAATGCCCGTATCGCCCAGGCGAATGCGCCACTGGATGAGCAGGGAAACCTCATGAGCGACCGCATCAAATCCCGTGAAACCGGTGATTTCCCCGTGTTGGAGAAAAGTGAGGTGCAGTACATGGACATTGCGCCCAACCAGATCGTTGGATTGAGTGCTTCTTTGATTCCGTTTCTTGAGCACGACGATGCCAACCGTGCCCTGATGGGATCAAACATGCAACGTCAGGCTGTACCGCTTATCCGTCCGCAGGTACCTATTGTCGGTACCGGTCTGGAAGGCCGTGCCGCTTTGGACTCCCGCTTGCAGGTCATAGCAGAAGGAGAGGGGGTCGTAGAGTACGTGGACGCCAATGAAATAAAAGTCCGTTACGACAGGGATGAACTGGAAACGCTTGTTTCCTTTGAAGATGATCTGAAGATATATAAGCTGACTAAGTTTAAAAAGACCAATCACAGTACCAGCATGAACCTTCGTCCTTGTGTGAAAAAGGGGGATAAAGTTAAGGCCGGTGACTTCCTGACAGAGGGATACGCTACCCAGAATGGCGAGCTTGCGCTGGGCCGCAATCTTAAAGTAGCTTTTATGCCATGGAAAGGGTACAACTTTGAAGACGCTATTGTGATATCGGAAAGGGTAATTCGGGAGGATTGGTTTACCTCCGTGCATATCTCCCAATATGAGTTGGAAGTACGGGAGACCAAGCTGGGACCGGAAGAGTTAACCGCGG
>CAYXRN010000240.1:0-3684 GCA_964467635.1 uncultured Chitinophagaceae bacterium
TTCAATGCCCGGTTACTTATATTAAACAACCCCTTAAAGGAATTGGCCAGACGGCTGTACAGTTATTATTAGAGTCGATCAATGATCAGGTTATTTCAAAAAAGGTCGTATTAAAAACAGAAATGGTCATTAGAAATTCTTCTTTTCGAAAGAAGCCAATAAGAAAAGACCAATAAGATGGGTTAAGCTGCAGATAGAATAAAAAGTAAAAGTATAATAATTTATGTCATTGTTTAAACGATTAAACACTTTAAAATGAGGAGTAAAAAAACAGCTTCCGTTATTTGTTTCGGGGAAATGCTTTGGGATGTTTTTCCAAAAGGGAGGAAGCCCGGGGGAGCCCCCTTAAATGTTGCCTACCATCTGAACCGACTGGGAATAAACAGCAAGATTATCAGCAGAGTCGGCCATGATGAATTAGGAACAAAGCTTTTGGAGTTAATGGACGAATGGGAAATACCGTCAGCCATGTGCCAAAGGGATAAGCAATACCCCACCGGTAAAGTCATGCCAAAAATGGATAGCAAGTATGATATGACCTATGAGATCCTTTTTCCGGTAGCCTGGGATTATATCCAGTGGGATGAACGGTATGGGTCTGAAGTGAAGCAAGCCGACGCCTTGGTGTTTGGGAGTCTGGTCATGCGCAACGAGGCATCCCGTCAGACGCTGCTCCAATTGCTTCAATTAGCAAGCTACCGGGTTTTTGATGTCAATCTTCGGGAGCCTTTTTATTCTGCCGATATGGTACTGAATATTCTGGGAAAAACAGAACTGCTGAAATTAAACCAATATGAACTGGACGTGATATGCAGTTGGATCAATCCGGAAGTAAAAAAGGAAATGGATAAAATAGACCTCCTCCGGAATAATTATCAAATTGAAGAAATTCTGCTTACAAGAGGCAGCCAGGGCGCCTCTTATTACACCGGAGGGAAAAAATATGATAGCGCAGCTTATGAAGTGGAGGTGGCAGACACAGTGGGCAGTGGAGATGCTTTTTTAGCTGCTTTTTTAGCTCAGAAATTGAATGGGGGAACGACAGTAGATATGCAGCTTTCGTCGGCATCGGCGCTCGGCGCTTTTGTTGCATCCAATGATGGCGCTTGTCCGGAGTACAATCTGGGTGACTTGCAGCGATTTAAAGAGAAGTATGCCGCTAAAAATATTGAAAGAAAAATAAAGACTTAAGCGATGATCAAATTCGGTACTTCAATGCTTTCCTGGATACCTTGCTGGACAAGGGAAGGGGGCGCCTATGCGATCAAAAAGGCTGCGCAATGCGGGTTCGATCTGTTGGAGATTTCTCTTCCTCCACATCTGGATATTGATGTTGATCGCACGAAACGGGAATTAGCCAGAAATAAAATCGCGCCCCGCTTCACTTTGCTTTTGCCAAAAGAATACCATGTGCCTCTCTATCCGAAAAAAGCCTTGAACTACATAAAACGGTCGTTGGATCTGGTTTCGGAAATGGAAGGCAGGCTTTTAGGCGGGGTATTTTATGCTTCCATTGGCGCTTTCACCGGAGACGTGTGTAAGGAGGAAGAAAAACGGGTAATCAGGGATGTACTCGCCGAAGGGACCTCCTATGCAGCGTCTAAAAGAATAACGCTTTTGTTAGAGCCGGTTAACCGCTATGAAACTTACGTGATGACCTCAACAAAGGAAGCCATGGCGTTTATTTCGGCTGTCGGATCCCCCAATTTAAGGCTTATGCTTGACACTTTTCACATGAACATAGAAGAAAGTGGTTTTTATAAGCCGATAATAGCGGCAGGTAAACAGTTGCATTATATGCATATCTCGGCGAGCGACCGGGGAATGCCCGGAAAAGGTAATATCTGTTGGGATGAGCTGTTCAGGGGACTTGCTGACATCGAATTCGATGGTGATCTGGTGATAGAGAACTTTTCTTCAGAAGTGGAAGGCATGGCTGGTTTAACCTCTTTATGGCGAAAGTCCGGCTATGCGCCGGATGAACTGGCAATAAAAAGCTTGCAGTTTACGAAAAGTAAAGCAAGTAAATGGCGCTTATGTTGATAACGCAGACGACGTGATTTTTACAACATATTATAAACCTTTTAATTTAACCTTGTTATGAAACATATCGATTCTGAGGTAATTAAACGCCTTCAAGACGGTGATAAAAAGGCCTTCGACAGGATATATTGGCAATATAGTCATAAGATTTATCTCAATGCGTTGAAGTTGACAAAAGATGGCAATATAGCCGAAGACATCGTTCAGGAAGTCTTTATCACATTATGGGAAAAACGTTTGTCCATTGATCCTTCAAGGCCTCTTTTAAATTGGATCTTTGTAATAAGCTACCATAGATCTATTGATTGTTTGAAAAGATCGTTAAAAACCGCCTTGGCCTTTGACGGTGTTTTTCCCGATATACATCCTTCTGATCCGGACGAGCTCAGTCCAAGAGAAAAACAATGGATGCTTATTGAAAGCGCTATTAAAAACCTCTCTCCGCAAAAAAGAAAAGTTTTTGAGCTGTGTAAACTGGAGGGAAAAACTTATGTTGATGCGGCCAAGCAGTTGCAAATATCTAAACATACGGTTAAAGAATATCTGTCTGCTGCCATGAAGAATGTTAAAGAATTTGTGCAAACCTCCGACCCCCTGTGACCTTTGTGCCGGTTGGATGAATTGTAAAAAGATAAAGTGTTTATTTTTTTAATGACGTCGAAAAAACGTTTCCGCTACCCCGTTGATTTTATTTCCTTCCCCCCCGATTTACAACTTATTCAGTATTATTGTACAAGAGTGCCGATGCAATTTCGCCCCAGGGTTGCATGAACGGGCCTTGTATTTTTAAGTTAAACTTTCAACATGGAAAAATATTCGCTGGTAAATGCGAGTGTACTTTTGAAACACCACTTATTAAAAATTTTTAAATTTGTTATCGGACTGATATCTTGGCCAGCCGCTTTTTCGGGAAAAAAGACCAGTCACCAATACCTTCGTACTGCCCCTGAACCTGGCAGGAAATCAAGTGCGCTTGCCGTGTACTTGTGCTATTGGCAGCGGCGAATAAACGATGCGAACAGGCGACCGGCTTTGTTGCATAAGTTTGAGGAAAATAACGTGCTATGCAAAAAATAATTGATTTAAATCAAAAAAACCTTTCTTCTCTTCCTAAAGTAGTTTCCCGTCCTTCCTACGACAGATCCAAAGTAAAAGCGGGGATCCTTCATATCGGAATAGGAGGGTTTCACCGGGCCCATCAAGCCTTTTATACCGATACATTACTAGAGAATGGCCAGGGCGCCGGTTGGGGGATCTGCGGCGTTGCGCTGCTTGAAAGGGATCAACGGATTTATGATACCTTGCATCAGCAAGACGGCTTGTATACTTTGATGGTCAGGCAACCCGACGGAAGCCTCTCGGCAAGTGTGATCGGTGCCATTGTGGAATATTATTTTGCCCCTGAGAACCCCGAACGGGTCATTGAGAAAATGGCGAGCGACACCATTAAAATAATTACCCTGACCATCACGGAAGGCGGGTACAATTTTGATGCAGCCACCGGTGAATTTAAGATAAATGAACCAGATATTCAATGGGACTTAAACCATGCAGATACCCCTAAAACTGTTTTTGGATACCTGACACAGGCGTTAAAGCGGAGAAAAGCGCGGAATCTTCCCCTGACGATCCAGTCTTGTG
>CAYXRN010000241.1:0-3658 GCA_964467635.1 uncultured Chitinophagaceae bacterium
AATATAAAGATCAAAATGCACCTCATTAATTTCTATTTATGGCAACCGTTTTACTTTAATATTCTGAAAATAGACCTTATCGCCATGATTCGTTAACATAATATACCCTCCAGAAACCTCTCCGTAATGATCATAGTTTTTAAACTTCGTTGTCGAAATACGCTGACGGAAATCCTTACTTCCTCTTTCACAGGAAACAACTTTCTCCCCATTAAGCCAGTGTTCAATATGCCTGTCATTTACAATAATCTTTCCATGGTTCCACTCACCGGGAGGATGAAGTTTTTTATTTTGGGGGGCATAGATCAGATACAAGGCAGCAGTAGAGCCGATCTCATGTTTATGATCCTTTACATACTTGTTGTTGTAGTCGTCAATGATCTGGTATTCAGGTCCATTCCACACCATTTTACCTGTTTTATTATTTTTTATTTTATCAACTAAATATTTAATACCACTGTTAGCTGCTTTTGTTAATTTAAAATCAAAGGTCAATGCAAAGTTGTTGTATGTTTTTTTGGTCATAATGCTTTTACCGCGTTTATGATCCTTCACTGACAAGGTACCATTTTCCACTTCCCAAACGTCACCAGGAAAGCCACTACCGCCTACGGCTATCCAATGGTCTGTGTGCTTCCCATCAAACAGCGTTTCCCAGGTACCGCTATCCTTCTTTGTATCCCGGTTGAGTTGCTGATACCATTCCAGCACGCGTTCCTGCATTATTTTTGAAAACCGGCTGTAGTCGTATGGCGAATAAATACTGATTTGGTCCGGGGCTTTATATAGATTATAGACCTGTTGCACCTCGGCAACACAATTTTGAACATCCGCCAAGGTGGCATCCTCATCCAAAGTGGGCGCTATAACCAACAATGGCCTGGGCGCGATACAAGCTAAAATTCCATTGAAATCATATGGAATCCGAGATTCGTTCCCCACGAAAAATCCTAACCTGGGCAATAGCCCTCGAAGATGGGAATATCCTTTTATCCCTTCCGTTCCCTTATCCGGAGTGTCCTTTCTCATAGGCGTGAATCCGCAAATGGAAACAACACTGGAAATCCGCTCATCTAATGCTGCGGCATAGAGACCGACGGTTGCCCCAAGCGAATATCCCATAACAGATATTCTGGTACTATCAATAAAATTGAGGTTCGCTAATGCGGTCACCGCGCCTTTAAGGTCTGTAACAAGTTTTCCCATCTTTGACCAGTGGGGGTATCTTTGAAAAAACCGGGTACCTTCTTCTATACGGTTGCCAAATCCCATCATGTCATATAAAAAAACGGCATAGCCCTGCTTGGTTAATGATTCAATAAACGACTTTTTACTATGGTCATACCCCTGTGTGTCATAAAAGCCGTTCGAATAATTGTACTTATGCATGTAAATAATTACCGGTAGTCTAGTTGCCCCTTCTTTCATCTTTTCTTCCTGACTCTTTGGATAATATAAATAGCCATACAGGTAATCACCAACACCCGGTTTAGAATGACCGGGTGCAATGGCCACTCTGCCCACGCTTGAAGTCGCTTCCGGCCTTGGTATCATATTACCAAAATATTTTTCCCCGAGATTTTTACTAGTTTGATAATCCAGGGGCCCTAGGTTGGTTACTCCCGGCGGCTTGCTGCCCATCCACCATTTTATGGTCTTTTGTATGGTGGTTTTCTTTTCTTTCCAGGCTGGCACAGTTTTAATCTTTTTTTTGCCGTTTGTTCCCCTTAATAATCCCTAATCACTTTTTACCGGATAGTTCAGCGGATCTATTTCCTCGTCGCTGAGTTTTCGCCACTTTTTAAATGAATATTTATAGAATAATCTATTCTCCGGTTTTTGATTGCTCCGCCCAAAAACATAGTCAAAAAAATCTATGTAATCTTCTATATCTTTTGCACTGGTTCCGTGCCTTCCATCTCTGAGTCGGATAGCTAAATGATCAGGCTGGCCTAAAAATTTGTACACCTTAAGCGTTGAATCAAATGCTTGTTCGATTCCCCATGGGTTTCCATCACTTTCTCTTCTTGAAGAGCTTAGCATCAACCCACGAGGTGCGACTAGGGCCATAAAAGAATTCTGGTCAACCGGTAACTTATTCTCGCGTCCTATAAAAAACCGCAGGCGAGGATTAAACCAAGAAGGCTGTGCAGTAGTCAACAATGCGATATCTTCACAACCATACTTATGTCGGGAATACCTCCAAGGGATCTCTCCTCCAGATCCGCCACTGCTGGTGATAACCGCTGTAAACCGCTTATCAAACGCCGCAGCCCAGAGTGACTGCTTTCCGTTTCTGGAATGGCCGGTTATTCCAATTTGCTCTTTGTTGACAACAGCAAGAGTATATAAGTAGTCTACTACTCTGGATGCTCCGTACGCTCGTCTCATCAGGCGGGAGAAGTCGTATTCCCCGGCCCATATTTCTGAATAATTCTTGGTATCATCTTTTAAGTCCGCACCCGCATAAACACAACCAATAAACCCCCGTCGTACAGCTATTGTAGCCCAATCCCTATGATTCCACTGCGTCATAAAAACAGGATAGGGGCCTTCCCCTGGCGGTATCATCAGCTCCAATGTCATCTTAGCTTTCCTTCCGGGGCCAAATGACAGTTCCACCATTCGCAGGGTTACTTGGCCATCTTTCTGCTCAGAAATAACCCGGGCTTTTAAGTTTTCAGGAGGAGGAGGGAAAGTACCGGTAATATAATATTGTAGTTCCTTTGTCAACCACTGCCGCTTTTTCTGCCATTGCTGCCAGTTCGTTACCGGTATCCTTTTGCCTCCTTCATCAATTACCAAAGGGTTCGGCAAATAAGGAATAGAAGGCATGTGATCAAAATCTGGTGGCAATTCTCCCGTTCTTGACAACCAGTCTTTGAAGTCTTCATCCAGGTATGAAATCTGTCCTCTTTTCGTTGCGTCTTCTGGAAGTAATTGCAAGATGTTCTTCAGCAACACCTTGCGTCTAACTGTATCGGAAGTAAAGTCCTGGTGGGTATTATCAAGCTGCTGCTGTCTACCTCTTGCGACCGTTGAGACCACAAACACAGCAGCAACTGCAATAAAAATAGTTAGATTGTTTTTCATTTTACTATCAACGCATTTAGACTCTAGTTACCCATTCTTCTTAACCTTATTGATTTTACACTAGTCAGTACCTCTGAATTAAGAACCCCTGCTTCTCCATTCGGCGCCCGGATGTGCAGTATTGCAGCAATGACAGGTACGGATATTTGACATCCTTATGTGGGCAGTTGATTTGTCCATGTTGGATATGCCATTCCATAAAAGTCAAATGGATATGAGTATCATAAGAATCCAGTTCCCATGTGCCCTTTCTCGACTGCATGTTCTATACCATTCGGGGTCCGGAATAATAGCATCGCTGGCGCGTTTATTATTATATCCATTAGTTCTCTTTGTTTTCAGAGGTTCAGAAACGCGCTACATTACAATGTGCTCAGTATTCAGAGCATATTGAATACGCGATCGTTTCTTCAAAAAGAATCAAAGTTCTTTCATTAAGGTAACGTACACGAGTACAATTTTAATATACATGTACTTATTTTCAAAATTTATCAAGGATAATTTTAAATTTTCTTTTTATGTTGCGTTTACTATTGACTATCAATAATTTAACTGACCGGAAGAA
>CAYXRN010000242.1:0-3608 GCA_964467635.1 uncultured Chitinophagaceae bacterium
CTTAGCATATTTGATCGCTATTCCCGAGGGTTGTCTCCTGAAGCCTTGGCGTGAGGCTGGGATTATTGGCATGCAGCCGCTTTGACTGATTGCTGTTTGTGTTTCGCTGGCGGGATGTCTCAGGTAATTTGCCGGTAGCTGGCAAATTGAAAGACTTCCTGATGGAAACGACATCAAGGACCCGCCGGGAAAAACGCCGGGAACTCGACCAGAGGTTAAATGTCTCCCTATCCGGGATTGTTTTTCAAGCAGACTACGACGGATCGCGACCATGCTGCTTTCGGCTGCGGAATAGGGATAAGGTGCCTTATGACCGCCGAAGGGAACGGCCGGCAGGGCTTCTTACCGCTGATCGTCCAGCTTTGGGGAAATATATGCACGACACAAGTGCGTCGCTTGGGTCATGGGTAAAGTTGCTGATCTGATCTGCATGCCGTTTTTAGGCATTTGTATTATTGGAAGAGCCAAGTACTAACGGGGCTTAGCCGTTTTATTTCCCTGTTTCGCGTCGGTATGGATCCCGGTAAACAGATGATTTCATAAAAAATTTTCCGGGCAAACCCACATCTTAAAACAACTTGGTTACAAATTTGTAACTATAGGTGAGTTGTTGAAAAAGAATTGACTTATAACTAATTGTGATAGATATCATGCTTATTGTTTATAATTGATATTCAGAATTTTGCGGTATTTTTGCCAGAGCTACCTTTTAACCATCTGTCTTATGAAGTTTGATAAAATTAAAAATAAAGGGCAGGCCCGATTGTTTGAGAATCAGTATCTGGAGATGCTCACCAAAACACATCCTCTGGTTATCTGGGGGATGTATATTCCTATCATTGTTTATATGCTGTATTACAGCTCGGCTAAGCTCGGATTTAGCACTGAACGTATTGTCATTACTTTCCTGTTCGCCATTTTCTTCTGGACTTTTTTTGAGTATTTAATGCATCGGTTTGTTTTTCATTTTGTAAGTGAAAACCCCCGAATACAGCGTATTACCTATGTAATGCACGGAAATCATCATGAATATCCGCGCGATAAAGAACGCTTGTTTATGCCTCCTGTCCCCAGCCTGATCCTGGCTGCTGCTATTTTTGGAATCCTGTATTTGTTTTTACGTGAAAACACTTTTCCCTTTTATCCGGGATTTTTGCTTGGATACTTGGTTTATGGCAGTATGCATTATGCTATTCATGCATGGCATCCCCCTTTCAAATGGATGAAACCCGTATGGAGAAATCACCATCTGCATCATTATAAAGATGAGCACAAGGGGTTCGGGGTGAGTTCCTCTTTTTGGGACCGTGTCTTCGGCACCGGCTTTGACCTGAAGCGGATTAAGGATGACAAGGAAAAAGTGAAGAACCTGATGTTTGAAAGAAAGAAAAAGCAGCAGGGCAGCTAATTTTCCGAAAAAAGCAAAAATTTCCGCTACAGACAAGCTCCAGTAGGATTTTTTATCCCTGTCGCAGATGGAGCCCGGGCTTACATTTTCCTTGTCCCTTTCAAAGCCCGAGGCAAAAAAGGACTGTTGCCATTTGACTAAAGTATAAAAAAATATGGCTGACTTTGTGCGGAAACACGCCTTTCCTTTTGAAGCGATGATCGTATGTTTGGGCTATGGGCAAGACTTTTCTAAAAACCATACGTCACCACATGCTCATAAGGCTTGTGCCTTACCGTCCATTGGCTTACTACTGCCCATGGTTTCGCTCCGTCTTATAAATGCTTGATTTCATAGCTGCCGTTTCGCACCACGCGTACCGGAACTTTAAGTTCATCTTTTTTCTCTTTCTTTTTCATGATATAGAAGATGAAATCTCCGTTTAACTCCGAGTGGATGATGCTTCTGGTCGGCCAGGCGGTTTCGGGATTTATGACATATTTCCCCTTTATCTCCCCGCTGAGGTTCATCCTGCCTTTTTGTCCGCTGCCCAGGTCAACAACTTCGGAGGCATCTGTACCAAATTTTCCCGTGTTTTCCAGTTTGACCATATGTGGGGTGCCGAAAGTAAGCTTCCAATAATTATCTATCCTCCCGTTATAGAACCCTTTGGTATTTAAATGGCTGGACCAGGAATCTCCGGTACGTACGTTAAAAGAAGGGTAATAGGGCAATACCAGCGACAAGCTGGACTTAATCTGGTCAGGTCCCATTTGTTTGACTAAAAATTCCTTTAAAACAGGCTTTTCCTTTTTCTTTACGCCGGGCAGGGCATCGATCATTTGACTAAATATTGTATCCATGCCGGAAACCTCTTCAATATTGCCGTTGGTTTCCATTTCTATAGTAAACTTTTTACCAATCAGTGATTTAAACAGGCGGTTGAAAACGTCGTCTTCTTGTGTTTCTGTATTCACAGAAATGGTGTTGTTCTTTTGATTACTATGCAGAATGATCTGCGTGTATGCCGCTTCCATTTCAGCGATACCTCCAGGGGCTACATTTTTTACTGTCAGCAATAACACGGCTTCCTTTTGGTTGCTGGTGCGCTGCGGCACCCCTTCTACCGAAAGATAGGTTTCCTGGCTGGCACTTTGATGAATCCGATATTGGTCGCCTGCTTTGAAATGATAATGCAGGTCTAAATATTCCTGCGCACTCAATAAGCCGGAGAAAAAGAAAATACACAAAAGGGTAACAAGTGTTTTTTTATACATTTTATTGATTTTTAGTGTTTTACTGCTTTTTATTTGGCCTGTCTTTGAGCGATGTAGTATCAAATATCGTGCAGCATTTAGATTTGTTATTCAAACTTTTCGATTACGCCCAGCCCAAACAAGGCAAAATCATATTTTACGGGGTCTTTAGGGTCAAATTTTTTTAATGCGGTTGTTAACCTGACGGCTGTTTGCCAGTCAGCAGTCTGCCCCTGTGGAATCAGCTGGAGGCGCCCGGCTACCCGGGAAACATGAATATCCATGGGGATCACCAGCTGATCGGGCCGGATATTTTTCCAAAGGCCGAAATCAATGCCCTTTTCGTCTTCTCGAACCATCCACCGCAAAAACATATTAAGCCGCTTACAAGCTGATTTCCTGAAAGGCGCGGAAACATGCTTAGTTGTTCGTTGGGGGTAATCCTCCTGGAAAAGAAACCGATGAAAACCGTTTAATGCATTTTCCACGGAAGGATCGTCTTTTTGAAGATTATGCGCAAAGGCGAATTCCAAGGAGGAATGCTGTTTATAATATTTCCCTAGAAAAGAGATAAAAAATAAAATATCGGTTGCGTTAAAAGTACGATGGACAAAATTTAGAAATCGTTTCAGGTCGTTTTGTTCGTGCTGAAGAATAAAGTCATAAGGGGCATTATCCATGAGTTGCAGCAGGTTAGCTGCCTTTTTTAAGATCAGGCTCCTCCTTCCCCATGCGAACAGGGCCGCGAAGAAGCCGGCGATTTCGATGTCTTGAAGCCTGGAATATTGATGGGGAACAGCAATAGGATCGTCCGGTACGAAGGAGATGGTTTGATATTCTTGTACTTTCTTATCTAAAAAACGTTGCAAATCAGTATCGTCCATGGAGAAAGGAATGGTTTTTGTAAAATAGCAAATGTATCAAGCTATTTCCTTACCTTTGGTAAAAGGATTTGTTAAAATTTA
>CAYXRN010000243.1:0-3573 GCA_964467635.1 uncultured Chitinophagaceae bacterium
AACATTCTCTCCTCGGGAAAGTAAATCATACTACCCTTCTTCCTATTAAATGAAGGTTCGTACCGGATATACCCATATTCACTCAATTCTCTAACGCACTTATGATAAGTTGTTGAAGCGGAAATTTTAGCTATATCCATGATATCTCTGCTAAACGCACAAATGGGGTTAGCAAAACCTTTTTCTCTCCAAAATTCGACCAATGCTGCATATACGCCGATATGGGTAATGCTGATGCGGGCATCAGTTCTGATAGCTTCAAAAAAATCCGATAAGCAACTTATTCTATCCATTATTCATTCTTTTTTATTATCCTATTTTCATACGGTTCTTTCTCGCATGCTTTTGTTGCTGCTCATTGATCTTATGCGTTACTTTCACAGTCTCCGATGTCTTTTTGCCCAAAGCTGTATGAAGCGTTATCTTCCTTGAATGTTCATCGTAAATATTTACGGACTTAAACCGGGGATTTGCCTCGATATAAAACCGTTGTTCCTTGCCATCCTTTATAAAACTTACCGACATGCGGTTTCCCTTCTTTAACGCCGCTTGCAGTTTATCGGCTTCGTCTTTATTAAGTAGTTCTTTTAAAGGAAGCTGCCCCAAAGATTTTTCAAGATCATAGCCATAACCTGAATGAAATTGTTTAATACGATAATTGCCTTGGGTATCCTTATCATTAAAATCAAGCTGGAGCCAGGTGCCGGCTATTTGGACAGAACGACCGGACAACAGGTTATAGGCTTCTGTAGTATTTACTTCCTGTCCATTGCCCAAATTAAAATATTGCCGCCTCTTTTCATCAGGTTTAGATTCGTTATACAGAGTTGCCATGTATCCTTCGAACTGATACAACCCTGATTGGTCTTTTACGAATGATAATTGATGGTCTAATCGTTCCTTGTCGTTGAGATAGTAGGAAACAGGGATAGAAAACTGCTGTTTTCCCTGTCTGATCTGCTTATCTATCTTTGCGGAAAGGTCAGGAAAGCCGGTACGCTGCATCTGTTGGTGCAGCGCCCGGCTGTTTTCCCTGGTTTTCTTATTATCCTGCCTGATTACATTTCGTCTCTTAGCGGGCGTAATCAATATCTTCCTTAACAGCCGGGCCAGTAGATTTGGATAAATCTGTTTTTCCATTTGACGACGTTCCTCACGCAGCATGACCAACACAAAGCGTTCTTCCAAATTGGGCGTGCCTCTATACTTCGCCGCAATACGATCAAAGTATTCCAGCTTCTCTTTGAGCATCGCTTTATTAGATGAAAGGCGGAAAGAAAACAGCTTATTAAATCGTTCCTCCCTTGAACGCCACCGATTCAGGTCTGCTTCTACTCTGTTTGAAAGATATTGATTATTCATAACCCGATTTTTAACTCACCTTTTGTACCTTTCTTCTTTTCTTAGCTTTTTTCGGTATTTCAGGGCCGTCATCTTCATCAGGCGCCTGCTTCTCTTTTTTACTGTTTTGTTTAATTGACTGATCCTGATTTTCAGACTCCTGCTCTTTTTTTTGTCTTTTGTCAATCGGCTGCATGCTACTATCATAAATATTGATTGTTTTGAATCGTGGATTGGCTTCGATATATCTCTTTTGATCCGTACCGTCGGTTTGAAATGTCACAGATTGCCGGTTCCCCTTTTTGAGGGAATTCATCAGATTCGTCTTGTACTGTTCATTCTCTAATTCCATGATAGGATGTTTAGCCAGCGCTGCCTCCAGATCATATTTATAGTTTTGATGATAGGGATGCAATTTGTAATTGCCCTGTTTATCCGTTTGCTTAAAATCCAGTTTTAGCCAGGCGTTATAGACCTGTCCTTCTTTATTGGTAAGGTCTTTATTCACCGCCCTTCCTTCCATCAGGTTATAGGCTTCTTTCAAGGTAATGGTACCGCCTTTGTTGATATAAAAGGTTTGTTCCATCCTGTCAGGGCTGTTTTCTTTTTGTAAACTGGCCCGGTAGGAATTGAAGAAGTACATATCGCTTTGCTTCGATTGACTGAAGTTCAGTGTTGCGGTTACGGAGTCATCGCCATACTGTGTCTGGTGCTGCAGCTTGAACTCGGGCTTACCTTCCTCGATCTTCTGTTTCAAATCATTCTCCAAACTTTCACCGAAACCGGTGTACTTTACCTGGTCGCGCAGGTACTCGAAATTTTTCTGGTTCATAATATTTGATTTTTGATTGTTATGTATTTGATTACTAATTAATTGCCTTGCTTCTAATCGTTGATATCTCATAGCTACCATTGCCGATACGTCAACCATTCCATCCCTTTCTATCAACCGGGTACGGTTTTCGGCAGCCTCGGCCATTGCTCTGTATGCGGATCTGATAGACAGATAATCGTAACGATCTATGTCGGTTGAGAACTCATGGCAAAACTCTTGGGCATCGTATTGTGTAAAGAAGGTAGATAGCTCATCTTTATTGACTGGGATAGAATCATCGGGAAAAGCTACAAATTCTTCACCTTCACCGCGTTTTCTTACGAGGTACTCAAATATATCCTGGTAATCCTCTTTTCTGATTTTCATATTTAGATTGTTAGTGGAAATAAATACCATTCTCCACCTGTTTTAACTGTTAGTCCATAGGGACTGCCTTAACAATTTTCCGGTTATGTATTTTTAATGCCAAATGCCTGCCGCCGTTTTTTTCCATTAATTGTATGGTGAGATATTTTTTATCCGGTATGGTAAACTTTGGAATAGCAAAGACAAAAGTGTGACTTGTTTGGCTTGTTATCGTGGATGTATTGTTTTGGATATATACCGGCTTGATCTCAATTTCCTGGGAAGCTGTACGCTTTACCTTTTTCTGATCACGGATAAAAAACCGCAGCTGTTCAATATCATAATTAATACTGGAATAGTTCTCTATCTTAATCCGGTAATACATCATATTATGATGGATGAAAAGTCCGTTTAGCCGGAATGTGATGCCATATTGTTTATCTTTTACACCGCGCCATTTTTTATTTTCAAGCATCGCTTTTTTTGCGTAGGATTTTATTTCCGCTTCATTATAATTTCCTGGTGTCAAGAGATTGTTGCCGGTTTCGGACAACGCCTTTCCCAATACAAGGTTCAACACAGATGGGTTTTGGGCATAATCCAATACAAAAGAAAATAACTTTCCATCCCCTGTGATCACGGTTAAATTCGTCTCTTCGAAATTTTCTTTTCCCGCTTTTATCTGAAGGATGTTATCTACACCGGGAGCTTTCTGCGCCAGAACATCCAGGCTCCCCCTGTCCACGCTTTTAATGCTGTAAGGGAAAATCAGGTTGGTCGTCATTGAACTGGTAATAGCCAGATGATAGGGTTCAATAACCGATGTATTTACTTTGCCCACCGTTTGTGAAAATGCGGGAATCCCCGAGAGGATAAGACAAATTCCTGTTATCCATACTACACTGATCTTTTTCATCTTTTGAAATTTTGTCATTATTAATACTATTTTTAAGTAACTGATCTCAATGGTTGTCAATTCTCTTTTTTTTGATTGTCATCATGGAGGAGTACTCTGTAACCTGCTTTTACCGTCACTTTCACCAGCTTAACTT
>CAYXRN010000244.1:0-3560 GCA_964467635.1 uncultured Chitinophagaceae bacterium
TCTTTCCTGAATAAATATAGGGGAACCGGTATCAAATAAGCCTATAATATACAGAACCATCCCTATTGGCCAAAGAAATAGTATGCCTAAAAATGAAAACATGAAGTCAAAGAGTCGTATCACACGTCTGTTATTTAAATAATTGTATCGGTTTTATTTATGTTTATTACTTTAACAGTTGAGGAAGTCGGCAAGCAATAAAAAAAGGCCTATTAGCCTCGCTAATACTTCCCTTTCTGGAAAGTTTCTACGTAAAAATATCCTGGAAAGATACTATATTGTATGCTTTTGAGATTGTAGTAGTTACATAGTCATTAAAATGATTTACATAATTATCTTAGGCAACTCTCAATCAGATAGCTTCGGAGAAAACGCATGTTCGACCACAGAATTTAACTAATTCTGAACTCATCTATCACTCTATGAGGAGCCCAACCCAACTCTTTCCTTGCCTTTTCATCACTGAAAGTAAGAGTACTTGTTATTTTTTCTAACCGCAAAGTGTTAATTGGAAATTCACCTCCAATCCAATCTCCTGCTTTTGCCAGTATCTTCACTAAATTTAATGGTATAGAGCGGGGAGGTTTTTTCCCAAGTTGAGTTGCTATTAACTCTTCTAATTCACCAAATGAAGGGTGATACCCATCCGTCAAATTGTATACTCCTTTTTTCCCTATAGATCTGATAATGATATGGCCAACATCATTAGCAAGAACCGCACTTTTGCGCGCATTGCCCAAGCCTATTCTAAAGTATCTACCTGTTTTAATACCATTGATCATTGCCCCAAGATTACCCGGCGGATTAGGACCTACAACGAGAGGAAGCCTCAGGACCAACAAATTTATCTCATTATTGACTGCCCATTCTGATAACCACTCTTCGGCTCTCATTTTACTTTTCGCATAAGCAGAACTCCCATTAAGTGGAAACTCCTCCGAAATATTCTCACCTTTCTCTAGGCCGTAAACTGAAACCGTACTAATAAATACAAAGTTCTTAGGTATGAACCCAGAATTTTCTATCGCATGACACACATTCTTTGTTCCTTCATAATTAACCTTCCAAAATACGTCTCTTTCTTTCTCATTTTTAGGTAAAACGTGTGCCTTTCCAGCAATATGAATTATAGCATCATATTTTCTATTTCAGAACATTTGAAACGGACTATAAATATCCTTTTTAACTCCTTTAATAGAATCAATTTTAGTTATTCCGATTTTTTCCTTTAAAAAAAGGGGGACTATGTTCCCGCCAAGAAAGCCGGATGCCCCAGTTATAAAAAAATGCATCTTAATCCTTCAATAATGAAACAAACTTATTAAGAATTTGTTCTTGGGAGTACTTCTCCACAGCCAAATATCGAGATCGCACTTTAAGTTTCTCAAATGCTACAGGAGAAAGCATACTGATATCATTAACGACCTCCTTAAATCTCTCAAAATCACCCGGCGGCACAACCCATCCTATCTGATTATCCTCTACTAGTAACCCTACTTCTGAATTAATCTCTCCAATATACAGTATCGGTTTTCCTGCAGCAAGAATGTTGTATGTTTTTGATGGAACGCCAAGACCTTTCATACCCCGAGCGAGAGAAACGATACTAACGTCACACGCATTGAGAAATAACTGTTGTTGTCCTCTTGGTAAACCATCTAAAACTGTTACATTTTCAAGTCGATTATTTGTTGTATATGAAAGTAGGTAATTTTTAACAGCACCTTCTCCCAAAAATATAAAGTGTAAGCTTTTATTACTAATCTTCTTTATCCAACTGATTAAAGTTTCAAGGCCTTGCACACGTCCGAGATTTCCCGCAAACAATAATACTTTTTTGTCTTCAATGCCTAAATCTTTTATAATTGCATTCTTTTCCTTTAATGTAGGATAAATACTATCTACATCTGCCCAGTTCTCTATTATTCTGACTTTTGGATTCTTTTTACTGCCTGAGTTTTCTAATTTTTTCTTAAATATTTTCTTCATATCTCTCCCCAAAACAATTATATAATCAGCACACGAATAAGCTCTGTCAAAAAGAAGTTTCAACCATTTATATCTTCTACTACTGTCTTTCAAAAATCCACCTGCTACTAAGTTCTCTGGAAAAACATCATGGCACAAAATAGAAAGAAACATATGTTTGATCTTGCAAATAAAGCTCACTAACAACAACATAGGTGCGGGATTCGTAACGATCAAGACTTTGCCATTCCTTCTACCTTGCAAGAAAAGTTTGAATGAAAGTATGAAACTCACCAGAATCAACCGCAAAATCCTTTGCCATGTTTTATTTTTATCTAAGCGAAATAACCTCGCTCTGATTATCTGTATTCCATCTAGTTGACGCTTTGTATTGTCGACTATTTTATGATAGCCTGCCGGACCGCATATTACAATCACCCTATAGAATGCTGAAAACCTTCGGGCGATCTGGGTCAGGATATAAGCGGTTGACGTATCTTCGGGGTAGAAAACTTCAGTAACAATAAATAATTTTGGAAGTTCTTTCTTTAGTTCGCTTCTTCTCCCCATACGACTCTTTTCACATAATTTGTATAAGAAATAATAATTCGGACTACTTTTTCCGATACATTCGGCATGCTATAGTCATATACTTCCCTGAAGTTCCTTTCAGGGCTTCGTTGTTGCTGCTGTAGCTGTTGCAGCCCCTGTATGATTTTCTCGGGATTCAGGCCGGTAAGCATCACAGCAGCTTCTTCCATAGCTTCCGGTCGCTCATGCGCCTCCCGGATGTTCAGCGCCGGGAAATTCAGAATAGAAGATTCTTCAGATATCGTGCCACTGTCCGACAGGGCCGCATAGGCATTCATCTGAAGAGCATTATAATCAGTAAATCCCAGTGGCTTGAGAAATTGTATTTCCCGCCGGGTTTCGACATTCGTAGCTTCCAGCACCTTCCGAGTGCGGGGATGGGTGGAAACAATCACCGGATACTGATATTTTTCCGCAATTGCATTCAGCGAATCAATCAATCCTTTAAAATTTTTCGGATTGTTTACATTTTCTTCCCTGTGAGCAGAAACCACAAAGAACTGATGCTTTTTCAATGAAAATTTTGATAACACTTGTGATTGCTCAATTTTGGGCAGATAATGGTGCAGCACTTCGTACATCGGGCTACCAGTCTTGATTACCCGGTCGGGCGACAGACCCTCGCGCAGCAAATATTCACGGGCAATGCTGCTATAGGTCAGATTGATGTCCGAAACATGATCCACTATTTTACGGTTTGTTTCTTCTGGAACCCGCTGATCGAAACAACGATTACCGGCCTCCATGTGAAAGATGGGAATATGCCGTTTTTTAGCGGGAATAGCACATAGGCAACTGTTGGTGTCCCCCAATACCAGAAAGGCATCGGGTTCTATTTGAGCTAAAAGCGGATCGATTTTTATGAGTATCTGTCCAATGGTTTCCGTTGCATTTTTTCCGGCCGCTTCCAGAAAGTGGTCGGGTTTACGGATACGCAGATCTTCGAAGAAGATCTGGTTGAGTTCGTAATCGTAGTTTTGACCTGTGTGGACAAAAGTATG
>CAYXRN010000245.1:0-3550 GCA_964467635.1 uncultured Chitinophagaceae bacterium
TTGACGTAAGGTGGTATGCTGTAACAACCATAATTGACGAGTGGATTCTTGCTTTGACCTACGTACCGACTGTGATATTGAAAGTTCACATTAGGGAGGTCTGCTTCCGATCCATCTGCTTAGCTTTGTGTAGGTGACTAGATTTACTAATTTACAGCTTCTTAGTAAATTGCATGAAAATGAATTTATAGATAATGGATATACCGCCACGTGTTGATCAATCCCTTTTTGAGGCTATTTTTCAATATGCCACTATGGGTATATTGGTAACGAACCAGGATGGAAAAATCATTATGGTCAACAAATTTGCTGCCCAGGAGTTTGGTTATCAAGAACGAGAGCTGATTGGAAAAACGGTAGAACAACTCATCCCCAATCGTTTTCATAAGCAACACCATAAAGAGCGCCAGGCATACTATCAACATGCCCGTACCCGGGCGATGGGTGCCGGACGTGATCTCTATGGTCTCCGAAAAGACGGTTCTGAATTTCCGGTAGAAGTAAGCCTTAGTCCTTTTCATACGGATCAAGGAATCTTTGTTATTGCTTTTATTATTGATATTACCATTCGGAAAGAAAAGGAATCCGCAGAGATACATTATCAGGAAAAAATCAACCAGATACTCGGTTCGCTTACGAAGGAAAAGGAATTAAATGATATGAAATCGCGGTTCGTATCTATGGCCTCCCATGAATTCAGAACTCCTCTAAGCACTATTCTTTCGTCTGCATCGCTGATTGGAAAGTATGCCTTAACCGAAGAACAGGCAAAAAGAAAAAAACATGTGGAGCGTATCCAATCAGCGGTGAGGAATCTTAATGCGATATTAAATGAATTTCTTGCTATTGGAAAGATCGAGAACGGAAAGATAGCTGTCCGGTACTCACGGTTTGATTTGCAGGAAATGATCGCTGCCATATGCAATGAGATGCAGGACATCCGTAAGCCTGGGCAGGAGATCCGTTATCTGCATACCGGTAAATCGTTGGTTATGCTTGATATTGATCTGTTGCGAAATATTTTGAACAACCTGCTTTCCAATGCAATTAAATTCAGTGAGGAAGGAGGGGTCATTGAAGTAGACAGTGTTTTTGAAGATGAACAGGTCGTAATAAAGATCAAAGACAATGGCTTGGGGATATCCGCACAGGATCAAAAGCATTTATTTGAAAGGTTTTTCCGAGGTAATAATGTTCTGAATATCCAGGGTACCGGTCTTGGCTTACATATCGTCGGCCGGTACGTAGAACTGATGGAAGGAACAATAAGTTTTAAAAGTGAGTTAGGGAAAGGTACTGAATTTATCCTTATATTTAAGCAATGATAAAAATTTTGCTCATAGAAGATAACCGGGAGATTCTTGAAAACACCTCAGAGATTCTGGAGCTGGCCGGTTATAAGGTTTTCACGGCCACTAATGGCAAGACGGGCATCGAACTGGCCACATCCGTTTTACCGGATATGATCATTTCAGATATTATGATGCCCGTACTAGATGGATTTGGTGTGCTGCACCTGATACAGCGAAATCCGGATTTGGCTGATGTTCCTTTTATATTTATTACGGCAAAGACAGAGCGCGAGAATTTTAGAAAGGGAATGGAAATGGGTGCGGACGACTTTATCACCAAGCCCTTTAGTGATATGGAGTTGCTCAATGCGGTCGAAAGCCGGTTAAAGAAAGCCCAGCGAAAAAAAAGACAAAGGGAAGATTTAAGTAATGTAGCTTTATTTTCGGATAGCAGCAGTTTTGCGCTTCAGAAACTTTTTGATAAAAGAGTACTTAATAAATATAAAAAGAAACAGGTCATTTTTTCAGAAGGAAATCATCCGCAATACCTTTTTTATGTGGTTGAAGGAAAGGTAAAAGCCTTTAAAACGAGTGAAGAAGGAAAGGAGCTAACTGTAGGCTTATATGCAAAGGGCGACTTTATGGGGTATACGGCTTTATTGGAAGAAGCTACTTATAAAGTTACTGCCAAAGCACTAGAGGATTCAGAAATCGCTTTAATTTCCAGGCAAGATTTTTTTACACTGGTACATAGCAATTCGGCTGTGGCTATGCAGTTTATTCGCTTCCTGGCAAAGAACAATAATCAGAAGGCACAGCAAATGGTGCAACTTGCCTATGATTCCTTAAGGAAGAGGGTCGCTGATGCACTTCTGTTGCTTAAAGAAAAGTATAAACCGGAAAAGGACGAAAAATTCATTATACATATTACCCGCGAAGAGTTGGCCCACTTATCAGGAACAACAACCGAATCACTAATCCGTACCTTAAGCGATTTCAGAAATGAAAAGCTTATTCAAATCCACGGGGGAAGTATTGAAATCATCAATGAAAAAAAGCTGGAGTATATGTTGAATTAACTATACGCCAGCTTCTCAAACTTTTTAATTAAGCGAGCGGAGCTTTAATTGACCCCGTCGTTTTGCCTTAAAAATTCTAAAACAGCCCTTGCATCTTCGTCAGAAAGGCCCATGTCCGTCATCTGAACATTATTAAAATCCGCTTTAAGTTGTTTGGCAACCGGGTCGCTTTTGGTCATTTCGATCGGATTTGTGATCATGTTTAAAATCCATTGTGGCGTTCTGATCTTAGTGATTCCTTTCAGCCCAGGACCGACTAACCTTTGATCGGTAGGAGTGTGGCATGCCGTACAATAGGTTTGAAAAAGTTCTTTTCCCTTTGAAGCCATGGACCCATCCAGGCTTCCTAACTTTACCTCCTTATCCGCAAATGGGCCGACTCCTTTGCTGTCGCTGGATGCGGTGACGTCAATAGCGGGTTTGGCTGTTGCGGATTCACCGGTGGAAGCAGTTTGTTTGGGAATGGGCTTGCCGTCCAGCGTCGTGGGAGTCCTAACCGCGTTGCTGACAAATCCTTCATAACTTTGCCCTGCATCTTCTTTGTTGCTATTGCAGGAATACAAGGCGATTACAGCAACCAGCAGACCAAAAGTAATAACACGTTTCATTGGTAGAATTTTAATAATTTTAGCCTGCAAGTTACATAATTGTTGGAAAAACTTTTCTCTTTTCTGCTGGAAAAATATAAAAAAAGCTACTTCTCTTCTTTTTGTGCCGTGATGTTGATCTGGTTTTGTGCCATTTCGGACAATACTTTGTCGGCAGTCACCTCTTCGGTCAGCGTTTTTTCCAAAATAGCTGCTATTTCGAAAAGCCCAAGTATACCAGCCAGCTTGACCAGTCCTCCATAAGTTGCAATCTCATAGTGTTCGGTTTTTTGTGCGGCCATAATAAGGCCGACGTCGCGGGTAAAGGTGTCTTCCTTCGTTTGGGAAACAGCATCATTTTCTTCTTTTAAAATTCCTGCCATGGCTTCGCATCTTTTAGTAGAAACCGGCTTGCCTGTTTTGGAAAATACCCGGATAAGCCGGTCTGCGTGCCATTCCGTCTCTTTTAAGTGTTTGCCGAATATTCGGACAAGTTCTTTAGAGGTGCTTTTTTCCATCATACTAGGGAACAGTTGGATCTGTTGTTCTTCTGCCCACAAAATATCCCTGATCCGCTCAATGAAAAAGTCCA
>CAYXRN010000246.1:0-3474 GCA_964467635.1 uncultured Chitinophagaceae bacterium
ATCCTAACCGCGATCGGTTTTACCAATATTCTGATGTGTTGATAGAGAGAGGTGACGTGATACGCTTACAGGATATCCGACTTAACTATAAGTTGGACAGTGAGTTGCTGCGACAACTTCCATTTACCGGACTGAATGTGTTTCTATATGCGAGAAACCTTGGTATCCTATGGCGTGCAAATGACGAGGGTATTGATCCCGATGCGAATCCGTCCGGCTATCACAACATTGTAATCCCCCAAGCCTTTTCTGCAGGAATCAACATAAATTTTTAAATGACAATAGTATGAAACACGTGCTTATATTACTTACCGCGCTCGCGCTAACACTGGCGAGTTGCAAAGACTACTTGGCTGTAACTCCCGACAAATCATTGACTGTTCCAACGACTATTGCTGATCTACAAGCATTACTCGAAAATTCCTATATGTTTAGTAGCGGTCCCTCTGGTACTATTTTGGGTGCAGATAATTATTATTTGGAATATACTACTTGGCAATCTTGGAACTTAGTTCCACGGAACAGCTATATATGGGCTCAGGATGTTTATGAAGGGACAGCCAGTTCCCTTTTAGATTGGGGAGCACTTTACGAGATAATTTATACTTGTAATGTAGTGTTGGATGGATTGAAAAGTATTCCTGTCGCACCCATAAATCGGCTAAGTTATAACTCCACCAAGGGTATGGCTCTTTTCTACAGAGCGTTCGCATTCTTTGGACTCGCACAGGAATATGCATTACCGTATTCCGAAGCAACAGCAGCCACTGATACTGGAATCCCTTTAAGGCTGACACCAGATTTGGAGAAGAAAATACATCGCGTTTCGGTCAAATCCACCTATCAACAGATTATCAGCGATCTAAGGAACTGCATAAGGTTATTGCCTAATACCGTACAAATAAACCATATGAACCGACCGTCCAAGCCTGCTGCATATGCATTACTCGCTCGGATCTTCCTTTCAATGCGCGATTATAAAAATGCTGGATTGTATGCGGATAGCAGTTTACAGTTACACGATAATCTTCTCGATTATAATACAGTTAATCTGGCAGATCGTTTCCCATTCCCAAAAGATAATCCTGAACTATTGTTGCAATGCTACATCAATACCCACACCTCGGTCATCAAGACATATAAGACTACAAAGTTGGCTGATACAGTTCTGTACCGATCGTATAAAAATCATGATTTAAGGAAAGCCTTATTCTTCGCTAAAAATGATTATAACCGTCCTTACTATCATGCATCCTATACTGGTAATACTGCATTATTCAATGGACTTGCCACAGATGAGATGTACCTGATAAGAGCAGAGTGCGAAGTGCGATCAGGGAAAGTTGATCTTGCTTTAAAAGACTTAAATACGCTACTCAAGACAAGGTGGAAGTCGGGGATGTTTGCTTTTTATACCGAACATGATGTTGACAAGCTTTTAAATATTATTCTGTTAGAACGCAGGAAGGAACTCGTCTTCCGAGGACTCCGCTGGAGTGACTTACGACGACTAAATCAGGAGCCAGAGCATTCCCGGATCTTAAAAAGAAGCCTCGATGGGACGATCTACACTTTGCCCCCAAGGGATCCTCGATACGTTTACCCCATTCCTGAGGATGAAATCAAGCTAAGTGGAATTGCTCAAAACAGACGTTAATTAACCAAAAAACAAAATATTATGTGCAAAATTTTGTATCTGTTATTGTATTTCACGACTTATTATAATACCGTTGATGCCAAGCCACAAAACAAACGGAAAGATGTGTTTATAAATGTGGTTGTTCCAATGTCAGAGCCTTATGATACCCTGACACTATACCTTTATAAAAATGTTCTTAGCGAACGGACCAATGATTATCTTGACCATAATACATTTCGAGCCGTTCGGGACGAATATGGGATATTTCACTTCAGAGTTCCCAACATTAATAATGTCGATTATATCGTGCTAGGGAAATACCAGAATTTTCTCGGCAACCGTACATTTATTCCTATTCTGAACTACTACCCGATATATCCCGAAGACAGTATTGCGTTAAAACTGGAGTGGGACAGTACTTACCACGCCAATGACCATTTAATACCCGTCATAATTAACTATCAAAAGAAAATGATGCCTAATATTGTGCGTTTTCCTTACCTAAGCTATTTCACACAATACAGGTTAAAGTTTTCGGGAATCGGAGCTGAAAAATATCAATGTAGATACCAGATAAACCGAGCAAATATCCATGACGTAGATAAACAGACTATTGATAGTCTGATAGGCGCTTTTAAAACAATATTAGATTCGCTATCGTGGGGCCTTTTGAAAGCAGACGTCATAGGACAATATGAAGAATCCTTATCCTACTATCATGTAGAAAAAAAGAACAGCCCACAAAAAAAAGCGGCTAATGCTTATTTTGAGAACGTGACTTCAAATCCTGAAATACCACAAAAAGCAAAATTGCTATCCTTGTTTTATCCTGAGGCACTAATTCAAAGAGCCTGCGTTAAATATTCCAGACATTCTTATGACTCGGTCATTAGTTACCTAGCAAATAATTATAAAGGAGAAATTCGGGACAAGCTGCTTACTATATATTCGATGCAAAATCGTCTTCCGGATTCCGCATTGCTAGTTGCTTTAAATATAGTTCAAGCTCCTTATTGCAATCGGATTCTCAAAGATTTTATCACTAACCAGATGATTGGAACTAAGGCATACAACTTCTGTTTACCTGATAGAACAGGGAAAATGGTTAGATTATCTGATTTTCAGGGGAAAGTAGTATTGCTTGATTTTTGGTTTACCGGATGCCATGTTTGTTCTATGGTTTATCAAGATGCTCTCTCTTATATCGAAGATATGTATAAAGGTAATGACGAGATTGTTTTTATTTCTATTTCAATTGATAGAAATGAAGCAAAATGGCTGAAGAGTCTTCAGAGAAATTTATATACTTCACTCGATGCTGTCAATTTATATACGGGAGGACATGGAAATAATCATCCCGTAATCGAAAAATACAGTGTTAATGGTTACCCCGCGATCTATTTAATCGACAAGCATGGTAAAATAAAGGCAAGAAACGTAAGCCAAAAAACTAGAATTATTCAGCTGATAGAAAAAGAGTTAAGGCTTGAATAACTCAGCGTTTCAGATGCATGCTTAGTAGAGTTAATAATAAAAGGAAGTAGATACCGATGTATCTACTTCCTTTGGCCCGAGTTAGGGAAGCTCCTGGAATTCGCCGGTTTCTACGACCGATGCGTCGGATTTGTCCAGTTTCCCATTAATTACATCACTGGGGTCTGCGCTTACAATACATGGCGTCTGTGCTGCATTGCATGTGAAATCTTCTTCCGGTGTTTGTCCCGTCAAATCTGTCACCTCATAGGTGTTAGCATTCACTTGGGTAACTCCATACAAGGTATCACCACTTTTGACGTTTGGCGCGTTTGTAAATGCGCTACAAACGGCAAATACCA
>CAYXRN010000247.1:0-3438 GCA_964467635.1 uncultured Chitinophagaceae bacterium
CGGGAAGTTCTGCTTCTCTTAATATCAGGGGGTTTACATCTATTAATGGGGGTGAGCCGCTGGTCCTTATCGATGGCGTACCGGGAAATATTGATCAGATCAATCCGGCAGATGTAGCTACTATTTCAATATTAAAGGATGCATCCTCTGCAGCCATTTATGGCGCCCGTGCAGCTTACGGCGTTATCTTAGTGACGACAAAAAGTGGTGAGACCGGAAAGGTTAAGGTGACTTATCGGGGAAATTATTCCATTGGTACGCCTACAACAAGTCATGATTTTATGACGAATGGTTACAAAATGGCTAAATTGGTAGATAAGGCGTTCCAAATTACTAAGGGTGCTCCATACACTGGATATAACGATGATGATTATGCCTATTTGGAAAAACGACAGACAGACCCTTCTCTGCCGGCTGTAGTAGCTAGGAATGTAAACGGGACAGATAAATATGTATGGTATGGTAATACGGATTGGTGGCATTACTTTTTTCGTGAGACAGAACCTTCTATGAGCCACTCTCTTCAATTTTCCGGAGGTACGGAAAAAGTAAACTTTTTACTTTCGGGACGTTATTATCGGCAACTCGGACTATATCAGATCGACAGAGATAAATATACTTCTTATAATTTGCATGGAAAAATCAGCGCCCACGTAACGCCTTGGCTTACCATCGGCAACAATTTTCGATTTGATGCCAATAAATATACTTATCCGGGATTAAATCCAAACGATGCCTTTGTTCGTCTTGGAGTTCATGCTATAGCTTCCTGGGTACCCGTGAACCCTGATGGAACATTTACTTTTATGCCTGCTATTAGTACTCGAGGTATCGCAGATGGCTATGCCGCCATTTTACAATATGGCAAGTCAAAATCGATGAACCGAAATTTCAACTTGACAAATACGGTAAATATTACATTGTCCCCTATAACGGGGCTTACGATTATTGGGAGTTATAGTTATAGTTTGTATAATGGATTAGCCAAACACAGAAGTACCGAAGCTCCCTGGTCTAACACACCTGGCATCATTAATTATATAGGTACTGATTATTATACGGAATCTTCTGATGCAGATCAATACCACGTGATAAACACATATGCTACCTATACTAAGTCTTTAGGCAAGCATTCTTTCAAAGTTATGGCGGGATACAATCAAGAACTTAAAAAATACCACCACATTGGAGGACGCGCAAATAATTTGATTTCCGAAGATTTGAATGCATTGGCTCTTGGGAGTGACGGACAGCAGGTAACCAGTAATTCTGTCGAATGGGCATTATTGGGTTTCTTTGGCAGGATAAATTATGATTACAAAAATAAATATTTGCTAGAACTAAATAGTCGTTATGATGGGTCATCTCATTTCCCTTCGGACAGCCGATTTGGCTTTTTCCCTTCTGTTTCTGCGGGTTGGCGGATTAGCGAAGAGTCCTTCTTCAAACCCGTTAAAAATGTTATTTCGGAATTAAAGTTACGTGGTTCTTATGGTTCATTGGGCAATCAATCTTTGAGTACTAACCTACGTAGCCAAAATTATCCTTATATCCCATTAATGAATACGGGCTATTCCAGCTGGCTAATGAGCGGAGAAGAAAGTCAGTATCTACGAGTGGGTGACCCTGTTCCGCCTACCCTTACCTGGGAACGTACTAATTCGGTTGATGTCGGAATAGATATTGGTTTGTTCAAAAATCAGCTCAATGTCACTTTTGACTGGTATGATCGTAAGACCCTGGATATGCTTATCCCCGGAAAAACATTACCTTCTGTTTTTGGAGCCGCTTCTCCCAAACAGAATGCCGGGGACCTTTATACCAAAGGGTTTGACCTTTCAGTAAAATGGCGGGATCAAACTACCTTAGCTGGCAAACCATTATCTTATACCATAGGTGTGGTCCTTTCCGATTCCAAATCTTATATTACCCGCTTTGATAATCCTACAAAACTACTGAGTGATTATTATGTAGGTGAGCGAATCGGTCAGCTATGGGGGTACACCATTGCCGGTTATTTTGTGAGTGATAAGGAAGCCCAGGACTATCCAGTGAATCAGGATCAGGTAAATCAGATACGTCTGGTGTCCCCTGGCGATGGATCAAAGCTGCAGGCCGGCGATTTAAAATTTGTTGACTTAGATGGTAATAAGGTAATTGATAAAGGAGATAATACTTTAAATAATCATGGTGATTTGTCAGTGATTGGTAATAGCTTACCACGATACCCATTCGGCGTCACTGCCGCTGTTAGTTGGAACGGTCTTGATATCTCAGTATTCTTTCAGGGTATAAGTCATCAGGATTGGTATCCAGGAGTCAATAATTACCTCTTCTGGGGTCCTTACAGTCGTGCGGATCACTCGTTTATGCCAAAAAATATTGAGAAGAAGATATGGAGCCCTGAAAACCCAAATGCTTACTTTCCAAAACTTCGGGGTTATTCAGGCTATCTCCCTGGTTCAGAATTGTATGAAAGGAATGGTCGCTACCTTCAAAATGCGGCCTATATAAGGTTAAAAAATCTAAATATTGGATACAACCTCCCTTCTGTGTTCCTTCAGAAATATGGAATTGATGCGATAAGAATATACGCAAGCGGGGAAAATTTGTGGTTGCTTACAGGCATTAAATCAGACTATATAGATCCGGAGCAAATCTCTCCTGATCCTAACGACAATGGCGGAAGTAGAACGGCAAGAAATTACCCTTTGCTTAAGACATATTCTTTGGGTATTGATATTACATTTTAAAATTCAGTTATAAACCAGAAATATTATGAAAAAGATATTTAATAAAATATGTGGAATTGTCTTTCCTATTTTAATTATTTCCATGTTATTTTTCTCTTGTAAAAAAGACTTCCTTAATCGGGAACCATTATCCCAGCTATCTCCAAATAGCAGTTTTAACAGTACCACTCAATTGAAACTCTATACGAATTCATTTTATAATGATATACTTCCCAGTGCTACTGAAATTTATATGGAAAATAAGGGAGTGGATGATATTATTACTAGTGAATTGCAACCGGAAGTCACAGGAAACAGAACAGTACCTGTAAGCGGCGGTGGATGGGACTGGTCCGCTTTAAGGAACATTAACTTTTTTCTTCAGAATTACCATAAAGGAGGCCTGCCCGAAAACGTTACAGCTCCTTATGTGGGAGTGGCAAAATTTTTCAGAGCCTATTTTTATTTTGAAAAGATAAAACGTTTTGGCGATGTTCCCTGGTATAGCAATGCAATTAAGGCCAATGATTCTGTACTTTTAAATAAACAACGGGATTCCAGAATGTTGGTAGTAGATTCTATCATTGCCGATTTAAATTATGCAATTGCTCATTTACCTATTAAAAAATCTGTGGATCAGATAACTAAATGGACCGCCCTGGCATTGAAGTCAAGGGTTTGTCTTTATGAAGGAACCTGGAGGAAA
>CAYXRN010000248.1:0-3421 GCA_964467635.1 uncultured Chitinophagaceae bacterium
GTTTGGATAATATTGTCGCCTTTATCGGTTTATATTCCAAACATTGCAGCTATTCCTTTATTCTCGGGTAGTTTCCACTTTCTTTTCATGGATTTAGTTATTGTATCTTCAAGAGTCTCCACGGCCGCTTTTTTCTGTTCTTCAGTAATATCCTGATATATCATGGTGGATTGCAAGCTTGAGTGCCCCATCAACTCCTTGATTTCAACGATATTGATATTATCTTCTCTCCAATGGCATGCCATACTGTGACGCCACAGATGGCTGTGCAGGTCAAGAGGAACATCTCCACACCCTCCATGGGCAATTTTTGCATATAACTTCAATCGCTTGCTAACAGCAGGTTGTGTAAGTTTAGCTCTTATTCCATGACAAGGAGAATAGAACAAGAAGTCATCGGGTTTGGGATTGGATCCGTGGAACAACTTCAGATAACGTTCCAGCCATTCCACAAGTCGCTTCTGAAGATATATCGATCTGATTTTGCCTCCTTTGCCATGAAGTATAACAAAAGGATCCTTTGCTTTAAGACGGACATCGATAATTTTCAATGAGAGTATTTCATCAATCCGGGCGGCAACTCCGTAATTTAGCATCATCAAAACAAGATCCCTAAGGCCAATGCGTGTTTTTGTGTCAGGAACGGCGAATATGGCTTGAACCGCATTTCTACTCATTCCAGTAATCTTTTTCTTAGGCACCTTAAGCGGGTGAATATGCTGGGACGCCCTCATATGAAGATAACTGAATGCGGGGTCTCTCCCTCCAATGTATTCCAGCAGGCTTTTTATAGCCGCCATTCTGTTGTTGCAGGTTCCGTTGCAGACACCGCGTGTCTGCTTTAGCCAAATCAGCCATTCATTCAATCTTTCGACGGAAAAACACTCACCGTTCAGATTAAATGGTGTAATATCTTTGGCGGATTCCAGAAACGCCGCATATAAGGAAAGGGACAGCCTATATGACCGCTCCGTGTGGCCACTGCTTGTCTTTAGTGAAGGAACATGAATGTTGATCCAGTCATGCGTATAACGAGCAAGGCACTCTGCCTGCTGCGTAATGCCACGCTTTGTATTATTCTTCGTTTTCATTGTCTGGTAATTGAGGTGAAATTTTATTGAAACCACTTTCAGTGTTTCTTTTCAGTTTGTCGGTTAGCATTGGTGTTAGATGAAAGTATCCATATGTGCTTTGGATGCTTTTATGTCCCATGCTTCTGGACAGAAAAAGGAGTTTCCCGCTTAATTCATATCCATGGTTCTCCCATTTAGTAATATTTGTAACCGCATATTGACTACGCAGATCATAGGCACGTGCCGCTGCAGTGTTTGACTTATACCATATATTCCTAAAATGATAGCCTTCCCATGCTGGGGTATGCGCCTTCCCATTTTTATCTGGAAAGAAGTATTCGCGCCCTGGCATCAGTGTTGACATGGCTTCATCATACCTTATCAGGAGGGCCAACATTGATTCGTGAAGTACGACACGATGTTGGTCGGCCCCTTTAGATTTTTCAATTTCGACTACTCCACTTTGTAGATTCACATTCCTGTATTTCAACCATCTGGCCTCACAGGTTCTCATTCCTGAACTCAAAAGAAGACGAAAAAATACAGGAAGTTCAAGGCGATTTAACATAGCTAGGAGACTTTTCCGGTGTAATAATGATGATCCTAAAAAGTAATTATCGCATTCATGAAAAAAAGAAGTCAGTTCCTCGTGTGTAAAATAATGTGGCAAATAGGTACATGGGACATTCGTAGAGTCCCTTTTTGATTCTACTTCGATCCAATTACGTTTGCGGGCATAATCGATGAAATTCCATATGGCCGTGGTCCGGACCCTGCAGGAATTACCATTTTCCGTTGGCCTTGGATTACACCACAATGTCATTCCATCGGTAAAGGTATCCGCTGACGGATAGTTGTCTACAATGTAATTATCAAAATAATGCAGATTCTCGTAATAAGTTTTACTCCAGGATCCAGCAGCCTGCCTGCTTAGGATAAATTCTTCGAAAAGCGGTGCAAGGAATGATCTGAATGGCCTTTTCATATCTCAAACAGCTTATTGGTTACCGGATATACATCAATGCTTATCGAACATTCGCGCAGATGCTCGATGTCTGCATCCACATATGGCTTAATAGACTCGGACGAGCTGTGACCGACAATCGAAGAAACAATGTCACATTCGACTCCATGGCTCAAAAGATACGTAACCAGGTGGTGGCGAAGTACTCTCAAACCTTTGGAGCCCCCATCGGTACGGACACCCGCTTTTCTAAATATTTTTTTAACAACCGTTCCAAAGTTTTTTAATTCGCCATAGGGTCGAGTTCGTGACAACATTATGGTTTTTATGTCACTCGAGGGTCTTTCTGTTGCTATGTAATCAAAGAGTTCATTCCCTATCGCTGCATTCATTGGTACTGACAATGGTTCACCTGTTTTCGATTGTATAAGATCTATCATGTCATGCTTCCAGTCAATGTTATCGAATCTGAGTTTCGAAATGTCCGTTCCCCTTAGGCCCAAGAAATATAACATCCAGCCGATGCTCCGTTCACGGTGCGTCAGCCCAGAATTCTCATTTTCGAGGCACTCCCGTATTTTCATGGATTCCGCTTGCGTCAGATATTGAAAGTTCTTGTTGCCGGATTTTATGGCAGGCAGCATATTGAGTATTCTATGTACCGGCTCTCCGTACAGTGGAATTGCTGCCTTTAATACCGCTTTAACCAACTTGCAATAGTCCTTGCCCCTGATTTGCCGTTCTCCATTGAAAAAGAATGTATAAACCATCTTGTTTTCAATATCATGGAAGGTTTCCGCTCCACTATCCTGTAAATGCTTGAAGAAGTTCATCGTTGCACGAGCCTCAATCCATACAGTCTTTTCTTGCTTTCCATGCATTCCGCCAAATGCAAAATGATGGTCTATAGCCGACCGAAAAACAGTGTTTAGCTGGTCGTATAATGATTTGGGGGCGAGAAAACCTTTCTTGGGATTAGTTCCGCTTGGATATATGCCTTCTCGGTCAAACCGCCAGACATTCCCCATATAAGTCTTTAGGGACTTGTACCTTCTTTCATTAGGTTTATAACCTCGCTTCTTGACTTCAAAAAAAAAGAGATCCTCATAGGAGGAAATAGTCGGTGACGCTCCGACATCCAAAGCTAATCTGATACATTTTCTGGTTTGTGAAAGAGTATCTTTCTTGTAACCGTTTTCAACAAGGAAGGCCATCAACTTTTGATGGGTCTTCCGGAGATTCGATGTGTCCATAATATGTAATATTTAAATTATAGACACAATGTACGATAATATTAACCAAACTTTTTGTATGGAAGACACTGATTACGAAATCATTAAACCAAAAGTTTGGATAATTAAAAAGTTTGGATAAGAGGCATTAT
>CAYXRN010000249.1:0-3397 GCA_964467635.1 uncultured Chitinophagaceae bacterium
AAACATAGGACAGAAATCTAATGCGCCACTGCTCGACCCTACCTGTGAGAATCTTAAACTGAAATGTTTAGATTTACTCGACAATTCAGATTAATAAAAAAATCAGGAGATGCTGTCTATTGTTTTTATTCATCAATGTCTTGGTAGTTTCCAATCTCTTCGGTATTTCTGTCCGGGTAATGCTGGAAATACCAGAGAAACCTTGAAAGATTGCGGTAATGTATTAGCTGTTTTTCAAGGACACGACCATCGCGGAGGATTTAATACGATCAATAATATTCATTATTACACCTTTAAAGGACTTATTTCAGGATGCAGTCTCGAAAATAATAGTTATGCCATAGTAGAAATACGTAAAGGTTTAAAAAAGGATTTTATCATCAGAATAAAGGGCTACCGGAAAGCAGAATCTTTACTTTTAAGTTAAGGAAGGATAAGGAATGACTATACAACCTTAAACTATTCTTATTCATTTTAAATATCAAAGACATGACTACATTTAACAGAAGGGAGTTCCTCTCCCTGACAACAAAAGCAAGTATCGCGACTGCTGTGTGGGGGCCTTTATTAATGAGGGCTTCGTCCGCAGCGGCATATAATGTTACACGCTCTATTCAGGATGTAAAACATATTGTTATCTTAATGCAGGAAAATCGCTCCTTTGATCATTATTTTGGCACCATGAGAGGAGTACGAGGGTTTGGTGATCGTTTTCCCATTCCTTTGAAAAGTGGGCTTCGGGCCTTTCATCAATCGGACGGAAACCGGGTAATTCCTCCCTACCGGGCAGATGGGAAGAGGACCAATGCGGCTCTGGTCCAAGGAACGCCACATGGTTTCACGGACACACAAGCTGCCTGGAACCAGGGAAAATATGGTTTTTGGCCTTTGTATAAGACACCCTATTCTATGGCTTATTATACCCGGGAAGAAGTTCCATTTCAGTATGCAATGGCTGAATTGTTTACTATCTGTGATGCTTATCATTGTTCCATTGCAACAGGAACAGACCCAAACAGGATCATGTTCTGGTCGGGTTCTAATTTTGATCCTGAAAAGCGTGCTGCGGGTATTAACTGCACAGATGAGAATTCCGAACCCAATAACTTACGCTGCTGGATAAAGGGTACTATGCCTGAACCGGGTTATACTTACCAGGGGAGTGCGTTCAGGTGGCCAACCATACCGGATGTATTGGATAAAGAAGGGATCAGTTGGCGTATTTATCAGAACCCTAACGACAATTGGACAGGAGCCATGCACGGTTGTCTCGCCTTTGAAAGCTTTCGTGAGGCGAAACAGGGTTCTTCTATTTATGAAAATGGCATGCGTCACTGGTCACTGGAGAATTTGAAAAACGATGTACTGAACGATAACTTACCACAAGTAAGTTGGGTACTGCCCTCAGAAGATAACTCAGAACATCCGGGGGCGCCCTCAAGCCCTTACCGGGGAGGCGACTTTACGCACCGTGTCCTGGAAGCCATTACCGCCAATCCGGAAGTGTGGGGCAAAACGGTATTCTTTTTAACCTTTGATGAAAACGATGGCCTGTTCGATCACATCCCCGCACCGGCCGTCCCGTCCTATAATGCGGATGGTTCATTAGCCGGCAAGGCGACTTTAGACATCAAAGGAATGTATTTTGACAACGCCAATAGCAAAAAGGATTATTTGGATAAGCGGGATACCGTTTCGGGAGATATACGCCCCTGGGGACTGGGGCCCCGTGTACCGATGTACATTATATCCCCCTGGAGCAGAGGAGGCTGGGTCCATTCCGAAGTGGCTGACCACACTTCCGTAGGCCAGTTTATCGAAAAGCGTTTCGGCATAACAATTCCGGCGATCTCTCCCTGGCACAGGGCGATATGTAGCGACCTCACCTCTGCATTTGATTTTGTTACTCCCAATAATCCGAAATTCCCTAAATTGCCCAAAACATCTGATTATCCCGCTATAGAGGCTGCATCAAAACAGTTGCCTAAAGCTGTTGCACCTGAAATCCCTTCTCCACTTTATCAGGAGAGGGGAGCAAGGTATTCACGAGCTTTGCCCTATCGGTTACACTGTCGTCTTCAGAAGCTGAAAGATAAAATCCAACTGGTTTTTGAAAACAAAGGAACTGTCGGAGCTGTATATCATGTCTATGACCTTAATAATTTGGATAATATTCCAAAGAGATATACCGTAGAAGCAGGTAAATTTATTGATGACGAATGGGAACCTTCTGATAATGGGAAGTACGATTTGGAAGTTTTTGGCCCTAATGGTTATTTTCAAAAATTCTTGGGAGAGATTGTGAAGAATGAACCTGTAATTAAAGTTGATTATGACCATGGAAAAGGAGGGGTGTCTGTAGAGCTAAATAATTCGGGTAATAGCCCTCTACATATAGAAGTCATTCCCAATGCGTATGATTACGCAAAAGAGAAATCTTTTAATATTTTGCCGGGGAAAAGCAAAAAAAAGCAATGGAAATTGACCGGTAGCGGAAATTGGTACGACTTTTCTGTGAAATCAGGAGATGGATTCTTGCATCGTTTTGCCGGGCGGGTAGAAACGGGAAAGGATAGTGTTAGTGACCCGGCTATGGCTTCTGAAATTTAATTACCATAACTATTTATACAGATGGCGTCAAAAAGGAGGCATATAATTTTAAAGTCGCTGTAGAAAAATAATTTCATTAATTTTAAGGTAATGTCCCAAAACAAAAAAATAATCCGCTATGGCATGGTTGTAGGTCTTAAACCAGAAAAAGTTGATTATTATAAACAATTACATGCAGCAGTATGGCCTGATGTTTTAAAAAAAATAAAAGATTCTAATATTCGGAATTATTCCATTTATCTAAAAAAGATTGATGATAAATATTATCTATTCAGTTATTTTGAATATACCGGCAATGATTTTGATACCGATATGAAAAAGATGGCTGCCGATAATACTACGCAGCGTTGGTGGAAAGAAACATCTCCCGCTCAAATTTCGTTACCTGATGCAGTTGCCAAAGGAGAAACCTGGAGCAATATGGAAGAAGTGTTTCATGAAGATTAAAACGAAAACATTGGAGATTCTTCTTCGGTAGCATTAGGATGCATACACATCGGTGGATAATCCATCAGAATAGTGAGATCAACTATTTAATGATCGTCAATGGGGGATTAATTTTGCACATAGTATTAATTTCAATCGAAGTTAGGCCTGCCTTTAATCAATATAATAAAAACGATCAGCACTAATGTTATTACAAAATAAAGTTATTTTCCTTACCGGCGGCTCCAGCGGGATCGGTTTTGAATGTGCAAAAAAATACGTAAGAGAAGGAGCCAAAGTGGTGATTGTTGCTAATCAATCTGTTGAGGAAGCGATCAGGGAATTAGGAAAAAATCATCTG
>CAYXRN010000250.1:0-3385 GCA_964467635.1 uncultured Chitinophagaceae bacterium
CTCCTTTGTCGGGTAAATTCTGAACTTATATGACTTGGGTAGGCTCAGAACTACAGGGGTTATCGCTATATGCTGTAGGTAATAGAACCCTGATTGACCATATCAATATTTATAAGACAAGCGATGATGGTATTGAAATTTTTGGAGGGACGGTAGATTTGAAACATATCCTTATCTATGGTGTGTCAGATGACTGTTTTGATTTTGATCAGGGATGGAAAGGACACGGTCAATTTTGGTTGGGTATTCAGGCTCCGGGTGCAGATAATGGTTTCGAAAATGACGGCGTTGACGGGCAGAGTAATGATTTCGGGTCAACCGATGCGACAATTTTTAATGCAACGGTCTATGGCGTAGGGTCAAGTACCGAGGGAAATTACGGTTTAAAACTGCGTGAACATTTACAAGGGTCTTACAATAATATAATCATTGCAAATTTTGTCGGTGCTCCGTTTTATCTACAAGGTGCTCCTGAAACAGACGAAGAGGCGGATCTTACCTATGAGAACTATGGGGAATCGCTCACACTGTCTTCGATCATGATTTATAACAATGGTGATTTTGAAACGCCACCCTCCGGCCCTTCAGATTTAACACGGTACGTCTCTTCCTATACTAAGTAGAATCCTCTCTTTAAAGATCCGGCGTCCTTCAATTTGCGCTCCCGGAAGGTTCTCCTGCTCTCTCAGCAGGTAATACACCCCCTGCCGATGATTTTTTTGAGCAGGTGTCTTATATGGGCGCTTTAGGAACTATCGATTGGACACAAGAAGGATCCTGGGTAAGGTGGCCTTAAAAAATATTATCCATGGCTAATCTTTTTTATAAAAGTGGAGCGTAAAACCCACTGATGCCAATAGGCTCGGTGGGATGTAAGCGACCATTAGCCTTGAGTTAAGATGTATTGACGAATTGTATCTGGGGAGCCCCACCTATTGAACGAACGAAATAACCATCCGACCCAAAAGGTGTGTTCTTTCGAAAAAGGCTGAAGCAAAATCTGGCCCGTAAAATGGTGTGCCCGTAACCGATGAGCTGCTCTCTACCGTAAACTGCGCCTTACCGCGAAAAATTTGAAAAAAAATAAAGGGAGAAAATAAAGATCGATACTTAAAGGTGCGTTTTCAAAAGTAAAACGGCTGCTTGCAGAAATTCCCAATGAGATATCCTATTTTCCCCTTTCGACACTCCGGGAAGAAGAATATAAGATACTTTCGCAGCTCTAATGTATGAAACACGAATATTCGGTTATCTGCCCCCGGCAGACGTTTCTGGTCTTATGTTTTTTCTTTATTCCGTCCATTGTTTCGGGACAAAGTGAAGTACTCCTTCATGGCCATGTAACCGATGAGAAGAATCAGCCCATAGCATTTGCATCGGCAAGGGTTAAAGAAACAGGTGCAGGTACATATACCGATGAAAAGGGTACCTTCGCCATTCCGGTCCCCGTAGCACGATTCGATTCAGTCACTTTAATCGTTTCTTTTATAAATAAGGTGACCGTACAAAAAGTCATCGGACATAAAGACTATGCCAGCTTAATATTGATCAGGATGCAAGAGCAAAGTCTGACCCTGAAGGATGTGCAGGTATCGGCAGTGCGGGAAAGGAAGCATTCTGTTTCTTCCGTTGTTTTTGACCGGGAAGCCATCATGCAATCACAGGCTTTTTCCTTAGCCGATATCCTCAACAAGCTGCCTGGAAAGCTGACGGAAGCGCCCAATTTGCAACAACCCCAGACGCTCACGCTCCGAACAGCGGCCGACCCCGAGGGAATAAATGCCATGAATAATTCTTTTGGCATCGCTATTTACGTGGATGGCGTACGGGTTAATAGCGATGCGAACATGCAGGCCCGTAGCCTTTCCATACGGGGCATGCAGGGAGGCGGCATAAGCAGCCACGTTGATGGGAACCAGAGCTATGATGTTACATACAACGGTTTTGACCTGCGTGATATTCCCATTGAGAATGTGGAGCGCATAGAAGTAATACAGGGTATTGCCGATGCCAGATACGGGGAACTGACAAACGGCGCAATCCTTATCACTACCCGTGCAGGAAGGACTCCTGTTAATTTAGCGGTAAACGTAAACGGCGGTTCCACGCAACTTACTGCCTCCAAAGGTTTTCAGTTGCAGGGCAAAGCCGGGGCTGTAAACGTCAGTGCAGGCTTTACTAACAGCAATAAGGATCCGCGGGATAAAGTCAAAAGTTACAATCGCGTCAACACCTCCTTGAAATGGACGATAGACCTTTCTCCCAGGCTGAAAAACACTTTTTCATCTGGCTATGCCAGGCGCCTGGATGATGTCAAAATGGACCCAGACGACGATACCCGCCAACGTACCTACCAAAAGGGGCATACGGTGAACCTTACCAACCGTACCTCCTGGAGCTCACGGAATGGATTCATAAGACGCATCGATTTGAATCTCGGATATTCCCGTGGCAAGCAGGACTCTTATACACAACGGCTGCTGAACGGGCCCCCGCTCGGCATTGCTGATAAAGATACGACGGGTGTATATGAAGGATACTATATCCCCGGTAATTACTTGGCGGTAGAACGCATCATCGGTATTCCTATCTCCCTTAACGGCACTTTTAATCTCCGCTCTAAAGCTTTTTTTTCAGGAAGTTTGGAACATCGACTAAGCGCCGGTGTTTCCCTCTCTTCTTCCGGCAATAATGGGCCGGGAACCGTTGTTGACCCTGCCAAGCCCAGGTGGCAAGGAAGCAGTCTGACATACAGGAGTGAGCGGCCCGTCAACCTCAAAGAGACCCTGCCTTTTCTCACCAACCTGGGATATTATATCCAGGACAACATCTCCGGAAAGCTTGCCGGAAAAAGGTATACCGCTAAGTTGGGTTTCAGGGCTGACGTACAGAATGGCTTCATCAGTTTTGAGCCGAGGTTGGGGGTGACTTATACACTGGATAAAAACTGGGGAGTGAGCCTGGCTTATGGTACCAGCACCAAAGCACCTTCACTGGCTGATCGATATCCTGTGCCTTCGTGGATCGACATCCCTCTTCTACAATTGTACAACGGCTATGCCGACCAGAGTCTTTTCTTAGTTTATACTCAAAAGATCATTCCGGACAACAGCTATCTCAAAGCAGCCAAAAGCACCTCCATAGAGCTGGGGCTGACCTTCAAGAACAAGTGGAGCAACGGCTCGCTGTATCTATATGCCAAAAAAAACACCGCCGGTTTTAACAGCAACAGCACGCCCACACCGGTCTACGTACCTGAATACGGCTATACCATTGATGATGACCACACAATTCATTATTATCCTACGGGAGACAAAATCCGTTATACCCAAACCAGATTCACAGTCACCAACGGGTTATATACAGCAGACTACGGTGCAGAACT
>CAYXRN010000251.1:0-3338 GCA_964467635.1 uncultured Chitinophagaceae bacterium
CTTGCAGTAAAATAGGGCAAAAAATAAAAATAGCCGGTAATAATACTTTCAAGTTGAACATAATCAGATGGTATTGGTTAGATCATCTTTTTAAATAACTTCAAGAAAATTCGTTGACAAAGGTATTAACACAAATTATATTTTCTGATATAATCCTGCAAAAATAACGTCATTTTAGCATTCATTGTCAGTAATTTAGGCAATGGCGCTACTTCCTGATGACTAATCCCAGCTCATCGGCAATCTCTTTTTCTTTCAATTTGAGCTGCTGATGGACCGTCATAATCTTCACTTGCTCTTCCGTTTCTGAAGCATTATTCAGATCTTTTTGGTTTTGATGAATCAATTGTCGTACCATTTTTAGCATGAGGTAGTTAATGGCGGATTGGACATCTTGTTTGTACACCTCTTCCTTCCCCGGGACATTGATCTTATAAATAGCCTTCCAGTTGTGGCTGATTTCATAGGGGGTGTACAATAAATTCACCACTAACTTACTGATTTCCTGGTCAATATGATAAATAAAGAATTTTTCATCCGGTACTTTGCCCTGGTCGAATTGTTGTTTGTATTCCGTTAAAATACGCCGGATCGTCTGGTTTTTGATGAGGTCAAAGTTCAGGGCGGAATGAAAAATAAAATCGGCTACATGATGCTGCTCGTCCCACATTTTGTCGCCGTGCTCCAGTAAAACGCGGATCAGGTCTTTTTCCTGGCGCTCCTCGTCGGTCATCACACTGAGCAGGTCATCTTCCGCTGCTTCCGGTACTACCGGCTCTTTTTCCTCCTGGGGCGCTTTACCGGTCTTTTTAAACCTGTTTTTCTGCAATTGCCTGCGAATGAACTGGTTCACCAGGGCGGTAAGCCCTTCCTCATCAATATCCAGCAGCCGGCTGCATTCCCGGATATAGTCCTGCTGTTTGGTAAAATCTTCCGTTTTATTGATTTTCGCCAGGGTTTCCGCCATTTCGTTGACCAGGGTGGCTTTTTTTGCCGGGTCCTTTCTGGCTTCGCCCAGGGAAAGCTCCAGCCTGAAGAGAATAAAGTCCTTTTTATTTTCGGCAATGAACGCCCGGAACGCGCCGGCTCCCACTTTCTGTACATAGCTGTCAGGATCTTCGCCTTCGGGAAGCAACACCAATTTTACGTTCAGGCTTTCTTCCAGCGCCATATCCAATCCCCGCAGGGCCGCCTTCACACCGGCGGGGTCCCCATCGTATAAAATGGTCAGGTTGCGCGTAAACTTCCGGATCAACCGGAGCTGGTCTTCCGTGAGGGAAGTGCCCGAAGAAGCAACCACATTCTCCATTCCTGCCTGATGCAGGGAGATCACATCGGTATAGCCTTCTACCAGCAGGCACTCATCCAGTTTATCGATCGCATGGCGGGCAAAGTAAGTGCCGTAGAGAATACGCCTTTTTTCATAGATCTCATTTTCGGGCGTATTGATGTATTTAGGCGCTTTGTCCTTTTTCTTCAGGATGCGGGCGCCGAAGCCGATGACTTTCCCGCTCTGGTTGTGAATGGGAAACAAGACACGGCCGCGGTAGTTGTCATAAGCCTTGTCGTTTCGTACAACCGTGAGACCGGCTTTTTGAAGGTATTCCAGCTTATACTGCTGCTTCAGCGCTGCCTTGGTAAAATCATCCCAGCTTTCTTTGCAATATCCCAATTGGAATTTTTGCATGGTTTCTTCGGTGAAACCTCTTTTTTCAAAGTAGCTCTTGCCGATCGTCTGCCCTTCTTCGGACTGCAACAAGTTGTTGGTGAAGTATTCCTGGGCGAAATGATTGACAATGTAAAGGCTTTCAGCCAGATGGCGCTCCGCAGCCGCTTCCGGGCTGACGGCGGTTTCTTCCAGTTCAATGCCGTATTTTTCGGCCAGCCAGCGAATGGCTTCCACGAAAGAGTATTTTTCGTGCTCCATCAGAAAGCCAATGGCGTTGCCGCTGCGCCCGCAGCCAAAACATTTATAGATCTCTTTGGTGGGAGAAACGGTAAAAGAGGGAGTTTTTTCGTTGTGGAAAGGACACAACCCCAGATAATTCACGCCCCGCTTTTTCAGCCGCACAAAGTCCCCGATGATATCGATAATATCAATGCGATCCTGTATTTGTTGTATGCTTTCCTGCGCAATCATATCTAAGGGGCAATCTAGGCAAATTTAATACGAATAAGCCAATCAGGCTATTTGCCGGTAAAGGAAGCGCGCGGATGAAAACCCTCCCTTATCGAAGGGGCAGCCGCCTGCGCCCGTGCCTCAACCACGGCATATGCGTTTTACACCGGCGTAGACAGTTATTATCCGCCCGCTACCATGTTCAAAAAGTCTTGCTCGTCCAAGACCCGTACCGTATTCATTTTTTTGGCTTTATCCAGCTTGGAGCCTGCGTTTTCTCCGGCAATCAGGTAGTTAAGCTTGCTGCTGACCCCGCTTAATATTTTTCCGCCTTTGGCTTCCACCATCGCTTCGGCTTCACTGCGTTTCAGGGACAGCGTACCGGTGAATAGAAAGGTCAGGCCATTGAGCTCACCGCTGGAGGTGTCCTCCCGCTTATGGCGCATGTTGACCCCCAGCTCGGCTAACGACGCCAGTATCTTTATGTTGTCCTCGTTTTTAAAAAACTGGTGTATGGCGCTGGCCACTTTAGGGCCGATGTCCTTCAGCGAAAGCAGCTTCTCCTCACTCATCTCCTTGAGCTCCATCAGGTTAGTCACCGCTTGGGCGAGCGTTTTGGCGGTCGTCTCACCCACATAACGAATACCCAGTGCATAGATCAGGCGATGCAGCGGTTGCTGTTTGGACTTTTCAATGGCTTTTTGAAGGTTGTCCACCGATTTTTTTCCAAAACCTTCCAGCCTGCCTACTTTTTCAAAATCAAGGGTATAAATGCCGGGAAGGTCTTCCAACAACCTCAATTCATAAAACCGCCTCACATTGGCTTCGCCCAGGTTACGAATGTCCATTGCGTCTTTACTGCCAAAATGAATAAGTCTTTCTACGACCTGCGCCTCACAATTTATATTCACACAACGCCAGGCGCTTTCTCCTTCTGCTTTTTCCAGTTTATCACCACAGACCGGACAATGGGAGGGAAAGCGGATCTCTTCTTCTGTTCCGTCTCTCAGGTCCGTCAAGGGTTTTACAATGTAGGGAATCACATCTCCTGCTCTTTCGACAAGTACCGTGTCGCCTACCCGCACGTCCTTTTCCCGCACCACATCCTCGTTGAAAAGCGATACCGAAGAAATGGTCACTCCCGCGAGCGGTACGGGATCTATTTTAGCGACCGGCGTAACCGAACCGGTACGCCCCACCTGAAACTCCACTCTGCGCA
>CAYXRN010000252.1:0-3302 GCA_964467635.1 uncultured Chitinophagaceae bacterium
ATAGTTTAGCGAAAGCTAAAGAGCTCATTGCATTGGATGATCAATTGGTGCTAATGCCGATCATACATAATGAGGATGAATATAATGCCTATATAAATGCGGGCCTTAACTTGTCACTAGTTCAGTTTAATTCCAGCATGTACACAGGTGAAGTTGGAAGCAAGTTCGTTGATAAAGCCTATGCTTTAGGGATCGCTTTCTTTGGAAACTGCTATATGAACGATCCCCGAACGCCTGAAGGAACTAATTTTAATCAGGTCGATCGATTTATCCGGTTAAAAGGGCAAATTATACATACGGATTACCCGCTTGAGGTGAAAAGTTATTTACAAGCGAAAGGATTAAACTGATTTAGTCATTAAAAAATATTAAAATGGAATTGAAGCATTTAAAATATGGGGTATTTTTTCTTTTTTCATTAATGCTGTTGGCGGCATGTTCGAAGAATACGGATAATATTGATTTTAAGCCTGTTGGGGCGTTTGAAATATCATCTGATAATGTAAAGGAAGGCGAGGTAGTTAAGTTTACGAGCCTGGCTTTTGATGAAGGAGGTAAAATAGCGTATTGGCATTGGGATTTTGGAGATGGAGATACATCGACGGCGGAAAATCCTACCCACGCTTATAAATCCGCCGGAAAGTATACTGTTAGACTTTCGGTTAAAGATAATGATGGCAGAGGAAACGAAAATGGTTTTAGTAAAGAGATAACAGTTGTTAAAGCTCCTGAAACAACTGGAACCTTGAAAATAGTATGGCAGTTTAATACGCAGTATATGTTTAATGACGCCTCTCCTACTATATCTAGTGATGGGATCATCTACATTGGAAATGATGCGAAGTCAACGAGAGGGGAGGATAATATCTATGCGATTAAGAACGGCAATAAGGTCTGGAGTTACCTTGCCGGTGATGTAGTAAGGTCGACTCCTGCTATTGGAACGGATGGCACGGTCTATATAGGTACTTATGACAAGAATCTGTATGCATTTAAACCAGATGGGAGCATAAAGTGGACTTTTGACCTGAAAGGGAATGCAAAATATTCATCTCCTGCCATAGCTTTGGATGGTACAATCTATATTGGTACGACAAAAGACTATCTATATGCTATTAATCCGGACGGCAGTGAAAAATGGCATTTGGAGGCAGACGGCGACTTTAATGGTACACCTGTGATAGGATCAGATGGAACTATTTATTGCGCTGCTACGGATGGATATTTTTATGCGGTTAATGCTGACGGAACACAAAAATGGAAGACGCAGTATGGCAGCTGGAATGGGACCAACCCTGCTATTGGACCCGATGGGACAATATATTTTGGTGGAGAACAAAAAGGAGATAGTTTAGGCGTATTTATTGCTTTTGACCCTGGTGATGGATCGGTTAAATGGAAGAAAAACTATAAAGAGAAAATCAGTTATGGTGGACCGGCAGTAGCAGAAGATGGAACGATCTATATTGGTGGGCTAGGAAAGAAATTAATAGCTTATACACCCGAGGGTAACAAAAAATGGAGCTTCGATTGTGGAGAAATCCGCTGTGTCCCGGCTATTGACAATAATGGGAACATTTATTTTGGAGATAATACAGGTACCTTCTATGTCCTGACTCCGGAAGGAAGTTTAAAATACGAGCCACTGAAATTAGGTAATAATGTCTGGTCTTCCCCATTAATAGGGAATGATGGGACTATCTATATGAGTGTTGATCAGGAGGATAAGACAGGTATAGTATATGCTTTAAAATCAGATGCAATCGGTCCGGCAAACGCTCCGGCATGGCCGATGAAGGGTAAGAACGAGCAACGGACGTCTAATGTGAAAGACTAGCATAAGGATAATCCGGGGCCATTTACGGTTCCTACGTCGCTAAAGTGAGGCATTTAATTCATTCGTAATTACGTTTTCTCGAAGTATGAAAATTATTCTCTATTTATTGGCAATGTTTGTTTTGGTATGTTGCCGGCCTGCAGTATCCCAGTCAGGCAAATTTGATCCCTCGTATGTATTTTTGCATACTGATTACCCTATTCAGGATAAAGAGTTTTATCTTCTGTCTTTAATAGAACAGCTGCCTGAGGTAAAAAGAGTATTTCAGGATAATGCTCAATTAAAACGGCTTTTACAAGATAAAAAACGCCAACTGGAGAAACAGGGACGAGAATGTAAGGGAGAGGCGGCCGATTGTTATGTTAAGAACCTGATGTGGTCTGAAAGCGACAATCGGACCGTAACTGCTGAACTGGATAGAATTTATGGCCAGCATAAGGCAACGATGAAAAACCTAGCTGGCGCGATGCGATCGTCTGGATATTTTATTCGTTTTAACGCCCTAAATGACCGGGACCTGATAAAAAAAGCATGGAACGACGCAGCTTCTAACATGAACTACATATTAGAAGCTTATACGACTAATAAGGGAATGTCTTACCCTTCAATAGATTCGACGACGTTTGCTGTAAGTAGTAGGCACTATAAATTATTAGTGAGAGAGAGCGTGTTGATGCTTCAACATTATGAGGCTAAGTTGGATCTGTTTTTTGAACCATTACTGAGGCTTTCAATGCTGATGTTAAAGATAAATTACAGAAACGAAGCGGTTCGTTTTCTGCCGTTAGATTCTGCAAACAGGAAGGCTTATCACCAAATAAGCTATACTGACTGGGATAAATGCCCCTATTCATTGATTTTAGTTCCCGGACAGGGACCTGAAAGTAAAATGGCTATTAGTCCGTTGAGTGAATACCGTTGTCAGCTTGGCGCAGATCTATACAGGCAGGGTAAGGCACCTTTTATTGTAGTTTCAGGCGGATATGTTCATCCTTTTCAGACACCCTACTGTGAGGCTGTTGAAATGAAAAGATATTTAATTGAAAAATTAAATATACCGGAAGAAGCTATTATTATAGAACCACATGCTCGCCATACCAATACAAATATTCGTAATGCAAACAGGATACTCTATCGCCAAGGGATACCTGCCGATAAAAGAATAATTTGTACATCCACCACAGATCAGATAGATTATATATTGGGTGGGTTATTTAGAAAACGGTGCCTGAACCTAATGGGATACCTGCCATGGAGAGATATGCAACAGCTAGATAAATATAAAGTAACCTATTATCCGGTTATGGAGTCGTTGCATATCGAGTCTTCCGATCCTTTAGACCCATAAAGGATCATATAATAAGCCGTTTTTTCTGGTTCCAATCTATCGCAGTTTATCAAAGCCTCAAATTCCCGGCATCCAAGTCCTTATTTTTGGAATGAATTGCCTAACTAGTGAACTACT
>CAYXRN010000253.1:0-3267 GCA_964467635.1 uncultured Chitinophagaceae bacterium
CAATGCGGTTACCACCCTCGGCAATGTTGGTAGTGGCAATATGGATGTGGGGATGAGCCGCATCAAAATGCTGATACACTAAGAAAGGTTGACCTCCGAAGCCGATCTGCTCCATATAGTCCAATGCGATCTGTTGCAGTTGGTCAGTATCCACGGTATCTTTAGGAGAGAAATTTAGCGTAATATGCAGGGCATTGGTTTTTGTTCTTTTATTTTGACCAGTCAGTTTTTCAAACCTTTGCAGCTTGTTTGTAAAGGAAAGCGCATCAGGCTTTCTTGGAAAGCCGGGAGCCATCAATAGCTTCGCTTCGCCTTTCTTTACCTTGTTTTCATTGTAATTCAGAACACCCCGGATGCTTTTCCCTGAAACTATTTTGGCAACCATAGCTCGGATAGTTTAGCGATGACAGAAAACAACTCGGTCACTTTCAGGTCAGTTTGCTGATAAAGCTTAGTAATTTCCATTGCATTATAAAGCTTTGCTTCTGCTGTTTTTGCGCCATGAAAATAGCGGGTAACCTGATTGATATTAATGCCTATGGCATGCAGTTCTTTCCGTATGCCGGAAAGCTGTTCCATCACTTTGTCCAGACTTGTGTCATAATGTTCAACGATGACTTTTTTGTTTTCTAAAATGTATCGCAGCAGTTCGCTGATAGTTCTACAGCTGGAATGCTGAAGTAATTTGTTCAATTCCTCGTACTTTTCTTTGGATATTCGGGTAAATACCCGGTAATCTAAGCGCTCGTTTTCTCTTTCCTTCTTTCCCATTTCAAATACAATTTTTACACGGGCCACCGCCTTAAAAAACCGACTCCGGAGGTTTTTTTCTTCCCTCCTGCAACTTCGGCAGCAAGGGGAAACGGTTTGTTGTCAACAAACCTACATCTTGCTGAGTGCTCTAAAAAAGCACTCGTTTTCCGGTAATTTGACTTTTCCCCAATTATCTCCCTGATTTCTTCGCAAAAAGCCGAGGGCTTTCTGTCCCGTGTTTGCGGATATTTGTTTTTAATTGCAGCCAGAGTTGCATCATATAATCGGCCAGTTCCATGAGTTCTTCTGCCGTAAACCGGTTGGGATTGTGGACGTCTAAGGAGGTGGATTTGTCTTTCTTTATGGCTGTATTCAGCGCCAGTAAGTTGGGGGCATAGCCTTCGCCAATCTCCAAAGTCTCACTGATGCCGATACTGCTTCCATACAGTTTTACTTTTCTTCCAGTGCTTAATTTGAGGGTTCTTTTTTTTAGTTCTGCCATGATTTTGTATTAATGTTTGGTGTGTTTAGATAATAGTCAGGTGTGTTTTTCAACGGATTTACATTCGTCGTCCATTTCTACGCCGTTTCTTCGGCTTCTTTGAGAAGTGGCTTTGTTTGGATTTGGGTGGGATTTTCTGGTTCTTGTTCGGTAGATCTTCTTTCTGAATGGCGGAAGGCCGCCAGTCGGGATCCAGCCTTAGATTGGCATAGATAGGTTTCATGTCGGTGGTAAAAATGTTAATGATTTTTTGTTCCGGGTTGGCCTGTAGTATGACTTTCCTGTCGTCACGAAGCCGGACTGTTAAGAGGTCGCCCTGCTGTAAAGCGTCCCGGATAGGATAAAAGTGGATGTTATCAATAGGTAATAAATCCAACTGGTTTTCCAGTTCTTCCTTCGGAAACCCCTTAATAGAGCGTATAGGATAATTGTCACTGTCATCTTTATGGCTGAGATCAAGCCGTATCCATGATTTCGCTTTGTTAACAGAACTGAGCTGAGAAGTGTTCATGACCGCCCGACCGTTTAGCAAATTAAAAGCTGCTTTAGCACTTATTTCTATCGGGAGCTGTTGTGTTCTTTTAGGTAGCAATTCCATATCATCCCGAGCTGTTTGCTGCACCATATCTTCAAAGAAATCGGCATCAGCCCAATATTTGAGTTGCAACTTATCCGCAATATCACTGCCCACCATATCCTCGCTTAACCGGTACATTTGTTCCTGAATAAGGGCTACTTTTGGGAGGAATTCCGGTTCTTTATCTTCATGCATAATGAATAGTTTCCGGTCATTATGCCAATCGACTTCCTGCATCATGGCCTCCAGTTTTTCCGAATCGACGGCATTGTAAACGCCATGCTCAATCGAAGGATAAGGGATTAAAGAAACGGTATAAGTATCTGTGACATACGCATTGTTCTCCCTGATAACCGGCACAGTATATTCAGCATATCCTTCGGGTTCATTGCGAGCACACTTTAGTTCAAAAGCATCCGGGTTGCCAGAAAGGATTGTTTCTAATTGAATATAAACATCAAGGCCGGGATACTGATCCAATTTAAGCGGTTGTAACTTTTCGTACAACGCGTCCAGCCGTCCGGACAGAAGATGATAGGCCAGATGGGCATTACAAAATCCATTTTCGGTAGCGGTAAACCGCCGACTTTGCTCGTAATCAGTGCGTACATCTTTTAAGCGGTCATCCAAAACACTTTCAGGGAAATACTTAAGCTGAAGTAGCTCCTGAATTTTTATACCCTCTATATTTTCATGCGCATCAAGTTCATATAGGTCGGAAATAATTTTTGCTGTTTTTTCATCTTTCGGGTACTTTCCCTCTTTGTTAAAATGAGCGTTCCAATCAATCTTTTTCATTCGTTCTTCCAGATCTCCTGTATGTATACCGTTAATTATCTTGTGTTCAAACTCTATAGGTTTTCGGTAAGTCGCATTATACCCTAACAGTCGATATCCATCAAACTGGTGGTCTTTCCGAAATTGAAAATCATAAAACATTCTTTCGCTGTCATAATCTATTTCATGTTTTATTGAAAAAGAGGACATTCCCTGGCTGACATTTTTACGAATTTCAGCTTCGAAATGCTTCCCCTTAAACTCCAGACCTGCCAGGTAGGAGATCAGTTTCTCTACTTTTTTTTCTTCCATGTTACTTATTTTTCCTATCTGCTGAATAAATAATTACGTTCAAAAACCGGTGTGACATAAATTGCAGGTTGTAGTATGCTCTGACAACCTGAAAAAGTTAGTAAAACGGCTGCGAACATTATCTTTACTTGTCTCATATCGGTTTTCAATTATTTTAACTAAAATGGGCCTTATTGTGTATTCACAATCTTACAGGCACAAAATTGTCAACATTGGGAATAACTTTTTTACACCACCGTGTTAGCTAACAAAAAAATGTTAGCTAACGACAAGATGTTAAACCGGTTCAACTAGGTAGCAATTCCATATCATCCCGAGCTGTTTGCTGCACCATATCTTCAAAGAA
>CAYXRN010000254.1:0-2523 GCA_964467635.1 uncultured Chitinophagaceae bacterium
TTAGTTCCAGATAAATACTGGCATTTAAACGGTCTCTTTGCCGGTCGTTTTGGCGCGCAACCAGGTTCGCTAATGGGTTGTCTCCACGACCACCCGGTGGTCTGCCAAACGATCCGTCTTTATTGGAGACGGGAACTGTGGGATCGTAATTTAAAATGCTGTTCAATACATTGGAAGTTAATATATTTCCGCCGTAGGATTGTAAGTTGGACTTTTCTCTTTGGGCGTACAGCGAAGCGCCGGTAGAAATGAAATTATTTATTTTCTGGTCGACATTAACTCTACCGGAGAGGCGGGTGAATTTGGTGTTCTTTAATACCCCTTGTTGATTAAAATAGCCTACGCTAGTCAATACTTTGGTTTTTTCACTCCCTCCCTGGAATTGGACATGGTGATTTTGAACGACTCCCAGCCTGGTGGTGGCGTCTATCCAGTCCGTATTAATATCAGATTTTAACTGGGAGGCGGTGTATACGCCAAACTGCTGATCTTCCTGACCTTCGATTTCTCTATACAAAGCATTGGCAAGTGTCATGTATTGTTTGCCATCCAGCATATGGAAGGGGTTGATTATTTTTTGTACACCAACGTACCCATCGTAAGAGATCTGGTTTTCTCCGGCTTTTCCGCGTTTAGTAGTAATTAAAACCACGCCGTTGGCGCCTCTTGAGCCATAAATGGCCGTGGCAGACGCATCTTTTAAAATTTGTATGGAAGCAATGTCACCCGGATTAATATTAAATCCGTTTGTCGTTGGAAATCCGTCTACCACATACAGGGGGGCATTGGTGCTGCTAATAGAATTATTTCCTCTGATTCTGATAGAAATGCTTCCCCCGGGAGCGCTGGAGTTCTGGCTCACCCTCACCCCGGAAGCCCGCCCTTGTAACGCTTGGGCCACATTGCTAATGGTTCCGCCTGTGTTTAAGTCTTCGGCTTCAAGGGATACGACTGCACCGGTCAGGTCGCCTTTTTTTTGCGTGCCATAACCCACGACTACCAGTTGATTTAATCCTGTTGTTGCTGTGGACAGGGTAATTTTCAAAGCGGATCGTCCCTGAACAGCAACGGTTTTGGTGTTATATCCTAAGTAACTCACGATCAATATGGCATCCTCGTCTGCCTCCAGGTGAAATTCCCCGTTGGCTCCTGAAATGGCTCCGGTTGTTGCTCCTTTTACTTTTATACTTACGCCCACCAGCGGCTGTCCCGTCGCCGAATCAGTAACTTGGCCGGATATTTCCATTGTCGGGGCGGGGGTAGATATATCGGGCTTCGGTTTTACAATAATGATTTTGTCCTCAATGGTGTAGGTGAGTGGCTGGGACGCAAATAGCTGATCCAGTGCTCTTGGCAGGCTGACATTGTTCACGGTAAGGGTGACCGGAATGGCTCGTCTCATGTCTTCCCGGGCATAGAAAAAACTATACGCTGTTTGTTTTTGTATGCTTTTAAATACTTTCTCCAGCGGAGCGTTTTTTTCCCGGAGGGTTACTTTTTGCGCATAAACTGCCGCGGCGCTTACTTGTAAGCAGGTCAACAGCATAAAAGCAGCGGTTATTCGCATAGTAAGCAAAATTTTGGATAAAATAGGAAAGCGTGGAGGCAGCCCTGTTTTGATAGAAATATGAGAATGCATATCTTTGGTTTGAGTTAAGTAATAAGCTGTTTTATCGCGTAATACGGCTTTTGCTGACGGTAGCCGAAGGTGTTGCACCACTTTCGGCTTTTTGGCTGTTATCAGGGACTCATTGTGTATTTTTTTTAGCCGGTACTCCCGCTTTGTAAACGGGAGACATGGAACGGTATGGTGAAACGATCAGTTTATTGTCTTCAATGGTATATTGTATGTGGCTGGTTGCCTGCAGCACATGGAATACTTTTGAAATGTTTATATTGCGGGGAATGGTTCCGACAAAGTGTTGTGGAATATTGCCTTTGATGACAACGTCAATATCGTACCATCTTTCAATTTTTCGCATAACCGTTTGAATGTCGTCATCATTGAACCAAAATTGATTGTTTTTCCACGCAAGGATTCCTTGCAGGTCTGCCTGCTCGTTTTTGCGCAATTGACCTTGTCCGTTCAGTTGGGCTTGCTGGCCGGGTGCCAAGGTCATATGTTGCCTGCCCGTTTTTACCTTTACGGCCCCTTCAAGTAAAGTTACCGTTGAGACCGGTTCATTTTTATAAGCCATCATATTAAAATGAGTGCCCAAGACCTCTACGGTTAAATTGTTGGCAATCACTCTAAAAGGTTTACGCGAATTTTCTTCCACCTCGAAATACGCTTCCCCGGAGACTTCAACTTCCCGGATGTTTCCTTTAAAGGCGCTCGGAAAGCGAATGGAAGACTGTGCGTTTAACCATACTTTTGTGCCATCCGATAAAACTACTTCGTATTGTCCGCCTCTTGGCGTCGAAATCGTATTATAGAATAATTCCTGTTGATCCGTCGAAGTCGATGTTGCTTTGTTGTAGGCCAACCGTCCGTTATTCAGTTTTACAACCTGGATACCGCCT
>CAYXRN010000254.1:2533-3262 GCA_964467635.1 uncultured Chitinophagaceae bacterium
TGTACGGTAACCTTTCCCTGTTGTATCGTATTAAGCGCGATTGTTGACCCGTTGGCCAGCGTTAAAATAGCCTTGTTCCCGCCCGGTGACAGGTCCTGGCGTTGAACTGCCACGCTGGGAGAAGCGGTTCCCGCCTGTCCGCCGTTTAGCCATATCCATGCACTGGTTGCAAGACCTAATACAAATACCGCCGCGGCGACATATAGCCACCGTTTGCTTTTATACACAGATGGTCTGGTTTTACGCTCATTGTCAGGCTCTCGTTCAGCCAGTTGCGTCTTTTGGGAAATAGAATGATAGGTCTCCTGTAAGACAGGTTGCCAATCGTTGTCAAAATGCTCCTCAACAGGTAAATCAGCAGCTAAATATTGCCGGATAACAGCTTTCAACTCCACTTCATCTTCTTCCATTTCAAAGTGATGAAGGAGAAGTTTTATTTCTTCCGGGCTACATTCATTTGCCAGAAAGCGAATATATAAGTTTCTTAAACCTGAAGAATCCAAAAGGTGTCTTTATAGTAAAATACGTAGCAAAACTACTTTTCCTCTGCTCTGCCTCGATTTTTTTTCGTCTATGGCATTAATCGGGAAGATGGGGTGCTTAGTGCGAAATTAAAGTGAAACATACGCCTATCGTTAAAAGCGTTTTCTGGTGCACCTGACAGTAAAGCCTAATGGCCTTCATTGCTTTCACGATGTGGTCGCTAATCGTTGACTGGGAAATATGCAA
>CAYXRN010000255.1:0-3250 GCA_964467635.1 uncultured Chitinophagaceae bacterium
CACCAAGGAATCCAGAAAGACCTTTCTTTCATCCATCTGTCCATCGTTATCCGTATCCTCCAAAATGATCACTTTACCCAAGGGATAGGCTACACTGCTATCCTCCTTAATAGGCCTGTAATCACTCATTTCAATAACCCATATCCGTCCATTATCTTCGAAATCCATGGCTACCGGGGTGCTGATCAAAGGCTCGGCAGCCACCAGTCTGATGGCAAAACCATCTTCCAGTGTCATTTTCTTCATGGATTCTTCCGGAGAAAGAACGGGTACTGAATTCGAATCGGCGGCCTTCCTGTTCTGCTGCTGATGGCATGCAGATATACTGAAAAACAAAAAGATTCCCCACAGCCAGATAGTTGTTCGTGAAATTGAATGCATGCAATTAGTTTAACCCAAAATTGTGTACGTACACGCAAATTAAATCAAAAAGATAGAATAAAACAAAAAGTTTTTTCGCTTACCTTCTAAACAAGTTCTACCCTTTAACGGCATGCAACCAAGCCTGTGCCATCAGATAATCTCCCGCAACGCCCGGATGCACACCGTCTACAGACCAATAGGAAGCGGGGGCCTGAGCCAAAGCGGCGTCGTATATCTCCTGATAAGGGATAAATGCAGCATTAAACTCATCAGCAATGTCTTTTGCAGCTATACGATACTCATCAAAAGCAGGGTACCATTGGTCGTTCACTACCTTCACCCCGTTTAAAGCATAGGGCTCTCCCAGGATCAGCTTCACGTCAGGCAACTTATCCATCGTTTTACTGAGCAGCCTTCTATAATCTTCTTTATAGGTTTTAAGTGTTCCTTTATAGTCAATAGTTAATGTATGCCAGAAGTCATTTACGCCAACAAGGATACTTAACACATCCGGTTTAAGGCTAAGACAATCCTGCTCCCAACGATCCGCTAATTGAAATACCTTATTGCCGCTGATACCCCTGTTGTATATTTTCAGTCGGTATTCCGGTGAATCATATAACAATTTCGAGGAGGCAATAAAAGCATATCCTGTGCCCAACCCATAAGATTGATTGGGTTCGTCCATATCCCTGTTTCTACGTGCATCCGTAATCGAATCTCCTTGAAAAAGAATCGTGTCATTTGGTCTTAGCTTTATCTTGCTCACTCCTGCTTTTTTAAAAGCCATAGATACCAGAGCGGGAACGCCCAACACAGCGAGCCCTCCCATGGATGAATTCTTAATAAAACTTCTTCTGTCTGTTATTTCCTGCATATTAATCGGTTTAATTTATTCCTCATAGATAAAAGTTACAGACCATCAGCCATCATCAGTGTGCCTGATCATCCATATACATCTTGTACCATTTACCTGGGTTGAATTCTCCGGAACCTTTTTGGTCATTGTAGATGATAGCTATTCCATAACCCGGATTATGAAAAAAACTGTCATAATGATTGTACAGGTACTTCAGCTCCGCCTTGCTTCCTCCGTTTGTATACAGATCTGAGTACCGGAAAGCCATGCGTAACATCCGGATATTATTCCGCAATTTCCCTTCGGGCTCTGCTTTGTATGCCGCTTCAAAATAGCTATACACTTTCGAGCGATTAACATTTTTCATAAAATACTTCCCGGGCCGTGAATTTCCCTGTCCCTGAAAGAAGTTACCAATATAATCAAAATAGGTCCTGATATAAGGCGCCCCTTTCCCAAAGATTCTGCAAAATCTGTCCAAGTTATCTGAAATGGTTAACTGCGTGTTATACCCAGTGCGTCCATGCACATAAAAATTTAAAAGAAAATTCCATATATTATGACATTCGATTTGCGTTCCAACACCTTGGCAATAGCCATCCTCTTTAAAATGCCGGTAAATTGTATCCAGCACATCAGCCATTGGAAAATACACCTGATGGCTACCAAATACATCCATATAATATTCATAATAAACCAGGCTGGTTCCTGCAGCCGCCCAATTCTTCGCATTGCATTCATATTTAGTGCCGATAAGAGAATTTCCCGCCGCCTTGTCATAACTTCTCCTGATGTTAGCTTGGTCAATTACAAGTGCGGAATCCAGGTCTAAGTTGCCGGGATACGCCCACAGGTCATGGTAGATCAGCATGTCGATCTTTTTATCCGGATAAACCTTACTCACTTTCTGGGCTACTTCATTCACAAAGTAAGCATAGTTCGCTGTTTTGCTGTATCCTTTGCAAAGGCTATCCTGACATTGAGGGGCCGTTCCATCACATGGCCATAAACATACAATATCCACATAGGCGTTTTTAGAGAACCACGTTTTTATATTTTGCGCCACTTGCGCAATCGCATCCTCGTTTCTGCTGTTAAAAACCCATTGGCCATGCCATATTGTTTCAGGGTCATATCTCGTCCCGTCGGGTAGTAACTTATAATATTCCGGATGTGTTTCATAATACGCTTCTGAAAAGTATTGATTCCCATGAGGGGGAAGAAACAGAAGGGAGGATTCATGATGTCCTACTGTAAATAGAATCCCTCGCTTCTTAGCTTGTGCTAACAATCCATTCGTTTTCCAGTCTTCATATACACTGGCCATTGTCAAGATCCTGTTATACCGGTTCTTTGCGAGCCAGTCAATAAAGGAGATACTTAATTTATGATCGTGCGGAATATTTCTAAAATACTGCACAATGGCCGTCCTGTAGGAAAGATCTGCCTTAGGTCTAATATAACGAATAGCATCTATCGTTAAAGTAGGACGATGTGGTATATATTCTCCGAGATGAGTCCCCGGTTTACCATAAGCAACAAAACTACAGCCTAAAAACCGCTCCAGAAAATCGTAGACAGCATACAACGTGCCCCGTTCTCTTTCATTAGGATTACCCGTACTGCCCGCCAGCACCAGCACTTTCTTTCCAAATGTTTTAATCATCAGCCCTTCCGGTCCGGGAACCTCCTGATCAAAAGTAGAAATATTAACAAATTGTGCGGTTTTGGCATTTCGTTTGGGTCCTCCAATAAGCATTACATTTCCTGTAACAGAAGTTGAATCAGATTTAATAGGCAGTACAGCACCTGAAATTTCACGAATGTATTTTTGCAACTCTCCAGCTGCAAACTGTTCTCTAGGGGTAGGGTGCTGAGGTACTATTATGGTTGCCTTTGGCTCCCCCTGTTCAACAAGCTGTATTTTTCCATTCGGCATGGAATAGGCCGCCATTATAGGCATCAAAAAAAACAATATAAAGATCAAAATGCACCTCATTAATTTCTATTTATGGCAACCGTTTTACT
>CAYXRN010000256.1:0-3209 GCA_964467635.1 uncultured Chitinophagaceae bacterium
ATTCGGGCAAGTTACGTATAATCTGTATTTTTGCGCGGATTTAAACCAATAAATATACCGGTGACCAGCAATAAAATCATCATGAAGGGGGGCAAAATAGAAGTTCCCGATAATCCTGTTATCCCTTATATAGAAGGCGAAGGCATTGGGCCGGATATCTGGAAAGCCAGTGTAAGGGTGCTGGATGCAGCTGTAAAAAAAGCCTATGGAAATACGCGGAAAATCCAGTGGAAAGAGGTGCTGGCCGGAGAAAAAGCCCATAAGCAAACCGGCGAATGGCTCCCCAGGGAAACCATTGATGCTTTCCGTGACTATACGGTCTCCATTAAAGGTCCGCTCACCACGCCGGTGGGTGGCGGTATTCGCTCTTTAAATGTGGCCTTGCGTCAGGAATTGGATCTGTACGCTTGTGTGCGGCCGGTGCGCTGGTTCCAGAAAGTGCCTTCTCCTGTGGTCCATCCTGAGGACGTCAACATGGTTATTTTCAGGGAGAACACCGAAGACATTTATGCCGGTATTGAGTGGATGGAGGGGACAAAAGAATGCAAAAAAATACTTCGCTTTCTGCAGGAGGAAATGGGTATAAAGAACATCCGCTTTCCCCAAACCTCTTCCATCGGCGTTAAGCCGGTATCCAAAGAAGGGACGGAGCGCCTGGTAAGGGCTGCCATTCAGTATGCCGTTGAACATCGTCATCCTTCCGTGACATTGGTCCATAAAGGGAACATCATGAAGTTTACCGAGGGAGCCTTTAAAAACTGGGGATATGAATTGGCGGAAAAAGAATTTCCAGGACAAACTTTCACCTGGTTGCAGTGGGAACAAATAAGGCAAGAAAAAGATGAAGCGGCAGCCAATAAAGCGATGAAACTTGCGGTCGCCCATGAAAAAGTATTGATAAAAGATGTGATTGCCGACAACTTTTTACAACAAATATTGTTAGCCCCTAAAGACTATTCTGTCATTGCGACCCTGAACCTGAACGGAGATTATATTTCAGACGCGCTCGCCGCGGCCGTGGGAGGAATAGGAATAGCGCCGGGAGCCAATATAAACTACGCCAACGGACACGCTGTTTTCGAAGCCACACATGGCACAGCGCCAAAATTCGCAGGCACCAACAGTATGAATCCTTCTTCGCTGATATTAAGCGGCTCAATGATGCTGGAGTATATGGGTTGGAAAGAAGCGGCGAAGCGGATCATAAATGGAATCAGTCACGCTATTATGAGAAAAAGGGTGACCATTGATTTTTATAAACTTATGACAGACGCTACTTTAGTGAAGACCGATGAGTTCGCGGAAGAAGTGGTAAAGAATATGAATGCCTAGAAAGACAAAACAAAGTTCGTAAGCGCCAAGCAGAGAAAAGGCGGTAGCGCTTAAGCGGCCTTACTTTCAAAATTAATATGATAAAACCATTTGGTAATTTAACCATTTAACCCTTAAACTTTAGACCACAAAAAATCATGAACAAAATCAAAGTATCCAATCCCGTAGTAGAAATTGATGGCGATGAAATGACCCGTGTTATCTGGCAAATGATCAAAGACAAACTCATTATGCCTTATCTAGACCTTGAGATTCGTTATTTTGATCTAAGCATTCAGCATCGTGATGCAACTGATGATCAGGTAACTGTAGATGCCGCACATGCCATACAGGATTGTGGCGTGGGTATTAAATGTGCTACGATTACCCCTGATGAAGCCAGGGTAAAAGAATTTGACCTAAAACAAATGTGGCGGTCTCCCAATGGAACTATCCGCAACATTCTGGGTGGAACTGTTTTCAGAGAACCTATCGTCATGGAAAACATCCCCCGTCTCGTTCCCAACTGGACAGCGCCTATTTGTATCGGCCGTCACGCTTTTGGAGATCAGTACAGAGCGACCGATTTTCTAACCAAAGGGAAAGGGAAGTTAACTATCACCTTTACACCTGAAGGAGGTGGGAAAACACAAAGCTATGAAGTCCACGATTTTGACGGCGATGGTGTAGCAATGGCGATGTATAATACGGACGCCTCTATTCGCGGATTCGCACGCGCCTGTTTCAACCAGGCTATATTAAAAAAATGGCCGCTTTATTTATCTACGAAAAACACCATTCTTAAAAAATACGATGGGCGGTTTAAAGACATTTTTCAGGAAATCTTTGATACGGAATTTAAAGACCAGTTTGATCAGCTTGGACTGACCTATGAGCACCGGCTGATTGATGACATGGTAGCCGCTTCCCTTAAATGGCACGGCAACTTCGTATGGGCATGCAAGAATTATGACGGGGATGTACAGAGCGATACCGTAGCGCAGGGTTTTGGTTCCCTTGGATTGATGACATCCACCTTGGTTACTCCGGACGGCAAGACCATGGAAGCCGAAGCCGCACACGGTACGGTTACCCGTCATTACCGCAGGCACCAGCAGGGCGACCCGACAAGTACCAATCCTATCGCATCTATTTTTGCGTGGACACGTGGCCTAGAGTTTCGTGGCCGTCTGGACAACAATCAGCAATTAGTAGATTTCTGCCATAAGCTGGAGCAGGTTTGTATAGACACCGTTGAGGGTGGACAAATGACCAAGGATCTGGCCATTTGTCAGAAAGGCACAGCGGTGGAACATGGAAAAGACTATTTGTACACGGAGGAATTCCTGGAAGCGTTGAATAATGGCCTGAAGGAAAAAATGGGTGCTTAGTCCGCCAATTACATTGCTAATTAAAAACCCACCTCGCGATTCGAGGTGGGTTTTTTTGCATACTTGCCCTGTGTGTTTCTGCTATTTACCAAAGGTATAACCGAGCGTTACGCCAAAGTTGGTATTTTTTATGGAATGATCATTTTCGTCATTCTTTGCAATGTTTAGTAAGCCTAGATTGGCGTTCAATCCAATATTGAATCCATTGGCCATTTCATAACCAAGTTGTACATTGGCACCGACATCGAAACGCTTCAATGCCGCGTCACTGCCTCCGATCCAAGTTTTTTCAAAAGGATCTACCTCATCCGTTGCTCCGGAACCAACAATTTCCATCTTGCCAGAGATGCCATATCCCAAATAAGGACCGACCCCCACGATCCAGGCGCCACTACCATTAGGCATTTCAGGTTTAAACAAAAAGTCAATAGGCAACGTGAGGTAATTTAAACGCATTTTTGCATCTGAAGATTTATATTTCCCTCCCTTTCCTTCATACATCAGTGA
>CAYXRN010000257.1:0-3188 GCA_964467635.1 uncultured Chitinophagaceae bacterium
TGAACTTGGATCCTCGTTTTGCCAAAACACTGGTAAGGCATGTTAACGGTAAAAAATATATTTTACCCCCTAATGATCCGCGCTATACATGGTCCATTCCTGATGTGGTACTTAGTTTTAATCCCAAGATGAGGCAGAATGATAGGTAATTGGTTGCCATGATATTAGACATTAAGGGAATGGTGATTATTTAACAGAATGTAACGAAACACTACTAAAGGAATATCCCGTTACATTCTTGGTTTGCCTACCTTACTGGTTTTTCATTGCGTCCTTCTCGCTATCACTAGGGTTGACACCACTTGCTAATTCCCTGTGTTGTGTTACAGGGTCTACTATGGTTTGTGATTCTAAAAACCCCCGTGCACAATAGACAGCGCCTAATATGCAACCATTTGGAGAATTTTCAGTCGGCGAATCAGAAATTGCAAATTGCTGTAAAGTACTCCCATCAGCACTTGACTCAAACCAATAATAGACATCGGTCTTTTCCAGTTGATTGTCTCTGATGGTTGTAAACGCGCTCGCTGCGACTCCTACTATAACAGCAAGAATAGGCAGCATTAATTTGTTTTTACGCATAACTTAGGATGCCTTTATAACCTCAAAAAGCAACAAAAACTCTAAATGTGAAAATAAAATGAATAAACACCGTGTTTAAAGGGTTAACAATAATCCTACTCTGTTCTACAGGTTTTCAGTTACTTCCTGCTGCCGTTTAGCCCCGGCAGCGGGATTCTTGCAAGAATATTTTTCAAAGCCTAAAGCTTAAAGCTGCATTATGCTTATCTTTTCGTTTATCCAGAATAATTCCCGTTACCGATAATAGTATAAATACACTGTTAAATACGACATGTCCGCTCCAGCTTAATTTCGAAATGAGTCCTCCGCAGGAGCATGGCAATGGTTTGCCGGACAACAGCATCAATAAGAGATAAGCTGTAAAGGCCAGCAGCAACGCCGCCGCGCTGTATAAGCCTACTGACCTCGTTTCCGGTATTACCAGCAGCGCTGCCACGCCCAACTCCACCACCGGCACTGCCCAGGCCAGGAAACCGGCAAAGGGCTTCAGCATCGGATGGGCATGCAATTGTGCTACAAACACCGGGTAGGAGAGTAACTTGCTCAGCGCCGCGTACACAAATAATGTGATCAGGGCGGCTGTAATAATTTCTGTCAGGCCTTTGTATTTCACGGTTTTTATCTTTGGCTTACAATGACAAAGATATACCGGTGAACAGGCTCCTTGTTTAGCTATTCTGATCAAAAAATTTAGCCGTTCTGATCATTTTTTCCGGAAAGGCGTGTTTTATCCGAGAAAACGAAGCCGGGACGTTCATTATTTCTTGTGCAGGGACGGCGGGTAGCCAAAAAACCGGGTAAATGCCCGAGAGAAGCTGGAAATGTCTTTGTAGCCTGTTTTGTCTGCTACCGCTCCCACGGACAGGCCGTTTTCCAATAGTTGCCCGGCCCATTCCATGCGCGCCCTGACTATAAAATGATGTACGGGTTCTCCCGTATATTGGAGGAATTGCCTGCGGAGCGTCGGTTCGGTCAGGTAAAACTTTGCGGCCAGAGCAGCCAGCGAAGGCGGCCGGTGCAAGTGGATCAGTAGATACGTCTTTATTTCTTTCATCAGCTGCCGGGTACCGGGTAGCAGTTCTTCTTCGGCAGGATTATCCTGTACGTACAGCAGCAGGAGCCGGAAGGCCATGGAGCGCAGAAAGATACTTAGTTCAGGCTCTGTAGGTGGGCATTTGGTGATCATTTTATCGATCAGGCTTTCTATCCATGGCGTGATGTGCGCGTCATGCTGCTGGATACCGGCCGCCGAATCCTTATAGAATCGGTCCAACACTTCCTTCAACTCCGGGTATTTTATCGCCAGTTCCTGTAAGAACATGGGGGAAAAATCGACATGGAAAGAGCGGTAAAAGCCGGGCGTAAACCAGGCGTGATGGCGAACACCTCCCGGAACATAAAAGAGATTGTAAATCCCCTGGCGCAACCAGGCTTCGCCAAACCCGATCAGTTCGCAACGGATGTTTCCCTCCAGCATAAAATGCAGGGGCTGTACGGGATCCTGTGTGAACGGGTCCAATGTCGCATCGCTGTGCATGTGGAAAAGGTTGAGTTGGATACCCGCTTCCCTGACGGTGACCCTTTGCCTGAGATAATAACCAAACGAGCCTTCCATATAATAGGGTGCAGCGGCGGTCATACAGTACCTCTTGTAATGCGAAGGCACCTCCTTTAGTATGGTAACCGATTCATCGCCGGACGAGGGTAAAAATTCCATAGGCAAAAGATCAAAGGAGAAACAAACATACATTATTTATTATACATGACGATATTCCGGGGTACATCGGTGTATCTGATTCTAAATTGCAGGTCCCTGCGATTCTTCTTTTGCGCTGATGTTCCGAATGGCACTCGCGTTTTAAGGATCCGGTTCAGATTGCATCTGAACCTGTCATTTGTGAGGTATAATGCTGCCGAGGCTTAAAAGAAAGAACACTTGCACCGGTTCCATAACTCGTTTAATGCTCATCAAATAAAACATCCTTTATTGATACGAACAAAGTTATATGCGCCCCTGACCCAAATTTATTTCTTATCCAAAAGGAAAGGTTTTTATCCGTTTGACTCAAAATGATTCATATTTTGCTGAACGGTTCTCAGTCCCGCCGGGGTAATATTAAATGTTCCATGAACTTTCCATAGCTGGCGCGGGCGTTCAGCAGGGCACCCGCGTTTTAAAAATGTGGTTCGGATTGCATCCGAACAAAGCCATACAACATATAAAATCCAGTATTCAAATTTATGTACAGGCCTGAAAAACCGCCATATGATAAATCTGTATCATCACATGAGATCATTTTTGCATGCCGAAACTGTCTAAAAAGGGATAAATACCAGCAGTGCTTTTTCAACCAGTGAAAAAGGAGTCAAAATTAATGAAAGCAACAGTCGATATCTGAGTGATGCTGCCAGCAAAACTTTTAGCAATGGGATCGCCATTTACATCAGATACATAATTTATGAGTGACATGGCCATAAATTTTAATTCATAACCGGTTATTAGGCGAAGCTTTCCGGCTTCCCAATAAATAATAATTTACTTTCTTGGTTACAAGTTACCAAATCTTTCTGTTATCAGGGATATCTTCTATTATTTGCACTTTTAT
>CAYXRN010000258.1:0-3180 GCA_964467635.1 uncultured Chitinophagaceae bacterium
TTGATAGATCTGGAAATTATTTTTGTTTTGGGCAGAGACGTTATTGCTCAATACAAAAAACAAAGATAAGAACAGGAGACCTGTCGCTTTCGGATACTTCATATTCATTCTTTTTATTAGATTATTAATTTATATAATTACTTTTTCCTCTTGTTTTTCTGGTACTTCCGGAATTTCCTCGTTCCTCGTTTTACGTTGCCTCCACCAGGATGCCAATGCTGTGCCGGAAATGGCGCTCCATGGGCCAAAAGCCGCAGCCCCCAATGCAGCCTGAGCACTTTTTAATACATTAAACGCCAGGCCTGTAGCCATCCCTCCATTTTGAATGCCTACTTCTATAGCTACTGTTCGCGCATCATTTTTTTTAAGCCCGCTGATCCTGGCTCCATAATATCCAAGCGCAAAACCCACTGCGTTATGGCAAGCTACCGCACCAAATAAAGTCAGGCCGACAGCCAAAATATCATTTCTTGACATGGCAATAGTAACGGCAATGATTATACAAATAGCAAGCATGGCTAAAGCGGGCAAAACTTTAACTATTTTTCTGGCTACCCAAGGCAGAAAATGATGAATTAGCAACCCAAGTATTAACGGTGCGATGATCATTTTGAGAATGGAAAACGTCATATCCATCGCATCAATTGCTACATAAGAGCCAGCCAGAAATTTCATCGCAAGCGGTGTCATAATTGGCGACATTAAAGTAGAGATTGTCGTCATAGCCACCGACAAGGCAACATTGGCTTTCGCGATATAAACCAAAACATTGGAGCTTACTCCTCCAGGGCAAGAGCCGATAAGAATAACGCCGGCGGCAATAGCTCCAGTCAAACCAAAAAGATAAGCGAACAAGAATCCAGATAACGGCATGATCAGGTATTGCAGGAAAACACCGATAAATATGGCTTTTGGCGCTTTTAACACCAGTCTGAAATCTTCAAAAGTAAGTGTCATGCCCATTCCAAAAAGGATGAGTTGCACCAGTGGTGAAATGGTTTTGCTTAATTCAAAATCACCCCAGGAAATAAAAGCAGCCGGAAAAGTAAAAGCAGCTATGCCGAAGGCAAGCGTCATAAAAGTAAACCGAAGACCGGCCAGCTTATTTTTCCATACAGAGTATATGGTTAATGCTATAAAAATAACAATAAAGATTATGCCTGTTGCCATATCGATATATTTGGGACATGCTATCCTATTATATATTTTTCTCTTCTAGTTCCAATCCAGCATTTATCAAAGCAGCCTTCATGTTTTGCTGTAAAGTAGAACTTACCAACTGCATAGGCTTTAATGGATATCCTGCACTGCGTCCCTGTAAATGTAATAAAGTTTTTATCTTTTCAGGAAAAGGCACATTAAAATAAGAGGTAACCAAAGGCAATAATTTTTTTTGAATTTGCATGGCTTCTTCCTGATTGCCCTGTTTAAATGCCTTCCACTGCTGTACACATAAACGCGGGGCAACCGTAATTAATGCGGAAATGGCGCCACACGCCCCCGCAACATAACTGCTGTACAATAAATGGTCACAGGCAGCATATACATTGTATCTTCCGTCATTTACCGCCGCGATCTCAGCCAATTTTACAGGATCTACCTGCTTAATCCCTATAATCCATTCGATTTCATTAATCTTCTGAAATAAGGAAGGGCTTATAATATTAGTGGGTACTACATTGTAAATAATTACAGGCAGTTGTACTTTTTCACAAATTTCTTTGTAAAATAAAAAATTTTCCGCCTCTGTAGCGCCATAATAAAAAACCGGCGTTACCAGTAAAGCGCCTGCTCCAAGCGCTTTAGCTTCCACGCCTGCCCTGATCACATCCCGGGTAGAATTGCGGATAATGCCTGCATACACCGGTAATTTGCCGCGATTTTCCTCGTTGATCAATTCCAGGCAACGCTTTAATTCATGGTCAGCTAACAAAGCACCTTCGCCGGTACTCCCGCCAGAACTTACCCCATCTATGCCGCAGTTGAATAAATATCGCAGCTCATTTCTAAAAGCCCTTTCATCCAATCTGCCATCATTTGTAAAAGGCACCACCAAAGGCGGTATCATGCCTGCCAGGTTTTCTTTATTCATATCAGGCATTTTTCAGTTGGATCAAATTTAGTGTTTGCATGACCTTTTCTACTTCCGCAATCTCCCGCTCTGTTCCTCTTGTAAACGGCAATCTTGGAATGCCCCCGTCAAGCCCTCCCAGCTTCATGGCTTCTTTCCATAATGCTACGGGATTAGTACGCTTATTCTGTCCCATGATTCTTAACAAGGGGAAGATCCGCCGTTGCATATCAGCAGCCTTTTGTACGTTGCCTGAAAGAAAGTCTTCTATCATCTGTTTGATCTGATGACCCAGCAAATGAGAAGCACCACTTACTACACCACCAATCCTTTTACCTCCACCTTGTGCAAAGGTTTCAAGGATCATCGTATCATCTCCATTATAAATAGTAAATTCTTCCGGAGTCGCATTCAGGTAAGCTGTAACCTGTTTGGGATTAAGTTCGGCTTCATCCTTTATGGCTACTATGTTATCGATTTCTGCCAGTTTTGAAAGTGTTTCCGGTTCAATATTTATACCGGTAAAAATGGGTATATTATAAAGCATCACATTTATATCAACCGCTTCGGCCACCAGTCGAAAATGCTCATAAATTTGTTCCTGATTAGGTTTGGAAAAATAAGGAGCAATGACCATTACGGTTTCGTATCCTACTTCTGCCGCCTTTTGAGCCAGTTTTATAGTCTCTACTGTGGACGCGCATCCCACTCCCGCAATAAGCGGAATTTCTCCTCCTACCCCATCCATAACTGTTTTAAATAAAGCGACTCTCTCATCAAAAGTCATGGTAGCAAATTCTCCGGTAGTACCGCATAAGATCAGGGTATCTGCCCGTCCAGAATCGGTCAAAAACCTGGCCAGTGAATGTGCTTTGTCTAAATCCAGACTTTGATCTTCTTGAAAGGGAGTTACCATAGGGATAAGGATCCTTCCATACTTTTCTCGATTGAAATTCATTTTCTGATTGTTTTTTAATGATTAATATCGTTTTATTACTTTTCCCATCCTGGATTTTGTTCTAGCTTAGGATTGAGTAGAAGATCTTCTGTTGGAATTGGAAATAAATAATCCCTGTTTTCATGAAATATTTTGGGAACGCTTCCATTGA
>CAYXRN010000259.1:0-3164 GCA_964467635.1 uncultured Chitinophagaceae bacterium
CTCATCCCATATAGGCTCATATAGGTTCGTGAAGACAGAAGATATTTTAGTATTACCCGGATAAACAGTTCTATCCCGGTCTTCACCACCGGGTTCTCCTACAAAAAGGGTGAGTTCCTTCATCCCCAGCTGATGAACATAATAATTAAATTCATTTAGACGAACGTCATATCCATAATGCTCCACAAAATTGTCCGGTAATGGAAGTCGTATGGAATGCACTCCGGCTTTTAGAGCAATACGAGCAATGGAAGTATCATCCCATCCATTACCATAAGTACTTGGGTTAGTTCCATACTGAAAGAGAGTAGTGTAGTCGGGTACATGTGTATTAGCTGTAAAAGATACATCTCCGGGATTTTCATGATCAGGTAATACCAACACCCTTACCATATCCTTGGCACTGTTACGTCCATAATCTCTTACAGTTAATTCAAATATATAAGTACCGGGAACCAGATTTCTCACCTCTGTTAAAGCACGGGTTGGATTCTTAATTATACAGGATGCAGGACCAGACACCTTTTTCCATTCATAAAGGATTCCGCCCTTAGTATAGGAATGGCTGCCATCTAAATAAATAACATTTATGGGATAATGGATAGTGGTATCGTTGCCCGCATCTGCAACAGGCAGGCCGCGATATGCAGTGTTTACAGAAATTTTTATATCAGAAGAAGCCGTTACCCCCTGATCATCTGTAACGATCAGAGTAAAAACATAATCTCCTTCTTCTAATCCGGTTACTTTTGTATCGATAGACTCTCCCTCCAGAATACTGGCATCAGGCCCTGACTTTTGGGTCCACTTCCATGAGACGATTTTTCCATCAGGGTCGTGAGAGCCGGAACCGTCCAATGTAACCGAGTTTGTTGGGAGTGTGATCATTTGATCTTTTCCTGCGTTGGCTACAGGCGGTTTGTTGGCAGCGGGCTTTACTGTAATCGACAGATCATCTGCAGCAGTGGCTCCCTGATCATCTGTTACAGTAAGCACAAAGACATAAGTTCCTTTCTGCAATCCTGAAACATTGGTTTTCACTTCGTTGACATCTTTCAGAACCGCTATAGAGGGACCGGACTTTTGGGCCCATTTATAAGAAATAATTTTCCCATCGGGGTCTTTGGATAAAGAACCCTCCAGGGTAACTGTATTCTCCGGTAAGGTAAGGGTTTGATCTTTTCCTGCATTTGCCACGGGAAGAATATTTGTCGCCGGTTTCACTACAATATTGACGTCATCGACGGCAGTGGCTCCCTGATCATCTGTTACAGTAAGTGTAAAGGTATAGGTTCCTTCCTGCAATTCCGATACCTTTGTCTTTGCAGCGGCGGCATTTTCGAAGACCGCTTTGGAAGGGCCTGATTTTTGGACCCATTTATAAGAGACGACTCTCCCGTCAGGGTCGCTAGAAGTGGCACCATCAAGGATTATCGTGTTTTTAGGTAATGTAATAACTTGATCTTTACCTGAATGAGCTATTGGCGACTGATTGGGTTTTGAAGTAGTTGTCCCGTTGTCCAAACTGTGCCGCAGCATGAAGTCATAGATACTTAGGCCGTCTTTGCTACTATGCCAGGTAGGTTGATAATAGGTCGGCCAGCAACAGTGCCCACCATCATACTTTGTCAGCCTAGAATGATTTGGAAAAAACTCATTGATATAGTGATTTGACAGATAGGTTTTTTCCGGATCTACTTCTGGATCTTTCGTTCCAATAAAGAACCAAAAATAATTATTTTTAAAATAGTCCTTTTGGCTTACAATCCCATATTCCATAATCCTGCCGGTCGACATAATTACTGCGGCAGGAAATTTCTGAGGATAATTCATCATGGAAAATAAGCTCATATTTCCCCCTCTGCTTAACCCGGTAGGATATATCTTGTTTTCATCAATCCTAATATGATAATTATCAATGAGCGTATTAATGCCAGCAATCATGGTTTCCGGGCTGGGGCTGTGATATGGGCTGCTTAACGGGGCCTGTATGCTTAGAACAACAAACCAGGTCGTATCCCCCGTGCTCTTATTAACAGAATAAGGAGGATTACCTCCATCAATTACTTTTGGAAGTCCTTGTTTTCTTAAAATGTCCAGGTTAGTACCTGCTTCCCCTCCTCCATGAAAAAAACAGATGAGCGGATACTTTTTAGTTGTAATATTGTAATCCCAGGGTAAATACAAAAGCGCATTAGGCGTTTTTTGACTCGTAGGCACCTTTATTGGTACCTGTTTGCCGGCCTGCTGGCCAAAACCGAAGTGAGAGAAAAGGATAAAGAAGAGAGTAAAAATGAACGTGATACGAGTTGTCTTGAACATTATAGATTGAACTTGTTTAAATTTTTTGAAGTATTAGATTTTCTTCTAAACTCTACAGAAAAATCATCCGATTCATTGCCGACATTTCAATTTTTAACTAAAGCTCCTTAATTACCGATGAGCTACGGAAGCTATTTAACTACGCATTCGCATATCTAACAATAGCCTGCTTTTATATATGAAGGACTTATCGAAATATCGATAAACGACGGTATCATTTTGTTTATCTTTTTCCCCGGAACTTATCTTTACGTCTCTTTTGCTACAAATTGTTCTCATTTCTTTGCTATTAGTTTTGGATCAACATGGAGGGTAATTCCAATAGTATTTATATCGCCCTCTTTTAATAATAGTTATCGCGGTTCTTAAAACCTTTTATTTCATGTAGACCATGATGTCACTTTTTCTATGATCAATTGGGTATTTGCTTTTCACGTAGGTAGAATTGGTCATCATTATCCCCGATATATAGATATATATTTATAGCAAGATCACTACCTTCGTCTTTCTCTTTCAAGAGAGTAAAATATACCATTCTTTTGTACTTTATTTACAAAGTCCTCGATAGACTATCGGTTTTATGGGCATTCTCTCATAGAACATTTGTCTTCTGTGGCTCTTTCTTATTTATATATAAACTTTAAATATTCATTTTAAAATAATTTTAGTAAATGGCCCCATAGTTTTAAATATGATTCCACACTTTGAAAGCTGAATCTCTCTCCCAAAGCCTACCAAACAACTCTCATCAAGATTAAAAATGGCATTGTTGGAAACAATATCCTTCAAAGGGGTTTTATCCTTTTAAGTAAAAATAGGCAGGTGGCAAATTTATAATAAAA
>CAYXRN010000260.1:0-3147 GCA_964467635.1 uncultured Chitinophagaceae bacterium
ACTCCGGAAGAAAATCCCGAAACAATTTTCGCGATTAAACATATTCCCAGTGAGAATTTTGGAAAAAGCGGCATAGGATCCTTATATACAAGAGACGGTTGGGGAGAGATATTTGTTTCGAGCTCTTACTTAAAACTAATTTACCAAAATCCAAATGATCAACGTATAAAATTTATTGATCCGGATTTTGTTTATGATGCCAGTGGTAATAAGATTCCTGACAATTCAGAGCCATGTGGTTACGAAGTAAACAAAAGATCCGGTTATTCAAAATATTTTATGTTAAAATACACTGACCAGGGTGGAACGCCGCTATTGGCCTCTCCCGTCGTGATAAGACTGGCTGAAATGTATTTAATAAAAGCTGAAGCTTTCGCTAAAACAAACAGGGAGCAGGATGCAATAGACATGGTAAATATCATCAGAAAACGGGCAGGGTTGCATGATGATCGGAGACTTAAAGGGATACAGCTCTGTCTTAGAAGTAGTATTGGCTGAGCGGGAGCTCGAGCTTGGATTCGAGGGACATCGTTCATTTGATCTCTACAGGAATAACCTTCCCGAACTCCGGGATTTCACCCATGACGAAGCCTGGTCAGGGCCTAAATTAATAAAGCCGACCGACAAGAATATAATTCCGTATATTCCGGAACAGGAAATACAGCTAAACCAGAATCTCACACAGAATCCTTAAAAGAGTACTTTTTAATAATAAAAGGAATTTAAAAGATTATGTTCAATATTTAAAAATATGAAAAGTACCAGGTGTTTTCTTATTTTAATCATCTTACTTTGGTATTTACCAGGCTGTAACACAGAGAAGAAAACCTCTAAAACTGAGGAGGCCGGAGAAGGGAATTCAAATTTGTTCAAAAAAGAGACTCAAGTAGGCCCCCAGCGAAACGGCTCTTATGTAGTCAGCACTTCTCAGATAATTGATCCTGCAGGAAAAACTAAAGTTTTCCCTGGCAGAGCGGTTGACTTCGCTTTAAATCCCGGCGGAAGACTATTAGCAATTAAAAACATGAGGGGAATTGTTTTTTTTAACATTGAGAATGATAGTATCATACAAACCCTTCAATTGCCAACAGGAGGAAATTCTTTTAAAGGTATAGGCTGGACCTCAAACGAAGAAGTATGGGTAACAGATGATAAAGGATTCCTGAGATCTGCAAAAATGAACAAAGCTGGACTTTTCGAATGGCAAGACAACATCTTTCTTCCGGGGAAGGATAAAAAAGGTTCATTCCCGGGAGGATTTGCCATTGATAAAGAAAATCAGTTCATTTATGTGGCTTTGGATCGTAATAACTCCATAGGAATAGTGGATATACAAAATGGGAAGCTGACGGATCAAATCCCCGTCGGCATTGCTCCTTATTCAGTGGTTATTTTACATAACAAAGCCTATATTACCAATTGGGGCGGACGTCGCCCTAATACTTCAGACTTGACCGGTCCAAGTTCCGGAAGCAGAGTCGTTATAAGTAAAAACGGAGTCGCTTCAACCGGAACTGTGTCGGTGATAGACCTGGCTGCCCGAAAAACAATCAGGGAGATAGCTGTTCATTTACATCCATGCGGTATGGCACTTTCGCCTGATAGCAATTTTTTATATGTGGCTAATGCCAACAGCGATCTGATATCGGTAATCAGCACAAAATATGACAGCGTGATTAAAACTATCAGTGCTAAACCCATGAAGGAGCTTCCCTTCGGAAGCGGCCCAAATAGCTTAGCCGTTTCTCCCGATGGAGAAACTCTTTATGTGGCTGACGGAAGTGTAAATCTGATTGCTGTAATTGATCTTAAAAATAATGAACTAAAAGGTTTAATACCAACCGGATGGTATCCCAGTACGGTTCGCCTGACAAAAGAAGGAAAAAATCTTATCGTACTGAATATGAAAGGTATTGGCAGCAGGCTGCTGGATATTGGTAAAAAGAAAGAACAGTCTAAATCGCTCCGTACGCACGGAGGATATTCCGAAAAGCAAATAGCCAAAGGGTATAACACCCTTGATCAAACCACTTCTGTTTCCGTCATTCCGGTGCCGAATTCAGACGCTCTTGAAAAATATACAATCGAGGCGGCTTCCAACATGCGATTACCTAAAATCGTTCGAAGCATACATTTAGCAGAAGGGAAAAAGATCAATGAAAGGACCGTACATGTTACTACCATACCCGGGGAAAAATCTGTATTTAAACATGTTATATATATCATTAAAGAGAACAGAACCTATGACCAACTCTTAGGCGATCTGCCACAGGGAAACGGTGATAGTACCTTATGTATGTTCGGGCGACACATAACCCCAAATCATCATAAGTTGGCTGAAAGTTTCGTGCTCTTGGATAATTTTTATGATAATTCTATATTAAGTGCAACCGGGCATAACTGGACCAGTCAGGGTTATGTTACAGATTATCTTGAAAAGGCCTATCCTGATTTTATAAGAAGTTATCCGTGGAATGGTAATGATGCCTTAGTATATGCTTCTACCGGATTCATATGGGATTATGTTTTAAGCGCCGGATTAAGTTTTTATGATTACGGCGAATTCGTACAAGGTCATGTCACACCCGAAAACGCTACCTGGGCTGATTTATATCACGACTATAAGACAGGATCCAACAAAATAAATATAAGCGGAACACCTACTGTTCGTACTTTAAAAGGCCGGTTCTGCCCCGCATTTATTGATCTAAGAGTAGTCAGTGACCAGTATCGGGCAAGCCTTTTTATCAAAGACTTAAAAAATTGTGAAAGAGCGGATACGATGCCAAACCTGATAATGATGTCATTAGATAATGACCACACATCAGGTACTACGGTAGGTTATCCGACTCCGAGGGCCATGGTAGCTGATAACGACCTGGCATTAGGAAGAATAGTGGAAGCGGTAAGCAAAAGTAAGTTTTGGAAAAACACCGTGATCTTCGTGGTGGAGGATGATCCTCAATTTGGTCTTGATCATGTGGATGGGCACCGTACGGTTGCATTCTGCATAAGCCCCTATACTAAAAGAAAATCTGTCGTAAGTACACATTATAATATGAATAGTATGTTGCGTACCATTGAATTAATATTAGGCCTGCCTCCTATGACTCAGCTTGATTTAGTCGCCATGCCGATGACCGATTG
>CAYXRN010000261.1:0-3105 GCA_964467635.1 uncultured Chitinophagaceae bacterium
TTCCATATCGTTAACCGGTCGTCATAAACACTTAGAAAAATGGTAGTACCCTCGTATTTTTTGTGAATGATGCTTTATGTAAACCGCCATAATATGTAAACTTTCATTCCCAACAATAACCCAACTTGTTCATTTAATGAAACTTACCTACGCAAAATCAGCATAACTACTTTACATAATATTAAATTGGGGACTTTAAAATCTCTAAATTAATTTATTATGAAAGTAAAAGAAACATTGCCGGAATTACGATCCGGTCTCATTGAATTTCTAAGAAGTAAGAAGTACAAAGAAGCTTGCATTCGAAAATTCAACCAGAGTTGGGATCACCTGGAAAAGTATATGCACCAAAGAGGGATATCCAAGTACAGTAGAGATGTGGGAGAAGCTTTTATCAAAGAGCATTTCAATGGTGTTCCCTATTGTAATCTTAAGAAATTCCAAAAGAATAGAGTCCGTCATATAGAAGTGCTGGCTGATTTCCAGGAGACAGGTTCTATTTTATGGCATCGCCTAAAAGTTCCGCCCATTATTTTTCCTGGAACATTGGGATCTACTTTCAATGGATTTATTGCTCATGCAAAAGCTTTGAAACGTTCAGAGAAATCCATCCAACAATATAAGCAACGCCTCCGAACATTATATATAGATCTACAGCAATCCGGTAAATGTATTCAAGACATTAATGCCCCTTATATCATAAAATATCTTGCGCATCTGGATCAGACTATCCCTGGTGAAGTAAACAAGAGCAACATCATAATGACGATACGTGTATTCCTTCGCTACCTATGTGAAGAAAAGCTGTTGGAGAATAACCATGAAGAATATTGGATGACTATATTACCAACACGAGTAGTGAGGCAAGCCAAAATCCCATCTGTATACTCGCGAGAAGAAGTAGAGCGACTTATTGCCGCTATTGATCGATCAAATCCTCAGGGGAAGCGAGATTATGCTATGATCTTACTTGCGGCACGTTATGGATTGCGTGTATCAGACATTACCGGACTGCGGTACTGTAATTTGGATTGGGCAGCCAACCGAATTGTGCTTTTACAGCAAAAAACCGATAAAAAGATTGAATTGCCACTCTCAGAGGAAGTTGGCAAAGCTATCATAGATTATCTGAAATTCGCTCGACCGGATATTAATGAGCCCTATGTGTTTATTAAGGCTAGTGCCCCTTATGGTAAACTAACAAATGCCAGTATAACCAGGGCAATAAGCAATTATATGAGGTTAGCTGATATTAGTTTCGAAGAGCGTAAGCATGGCCCTCATGCATTACGACACAGTCTGGCTACCAACCTTCTCGGTCTTAATGAACCTTTACCCGTTATATCTGAAATACTTGGTCATTCCAGCACAGAATCCACTAGCAGTTACCTGAAGGTTAACTTCAGTCAATTAAAACAATGCGCATTAGAAGTACCATGTGTGCCATCATCTTTTTACCAAAATCTATATTCACATGAATAAGCATTTTAATCACGGCATATATGCAGATCTGATCAAACGATATATTGCCTACAAACAAAGTCTTGGCTTTAAAATGGAGGATACCGAAAAGCGGTTGGCCAGATTTGATCACTTAACCATTATTCGCGGAGAAACCATCATTGGCATTTCTAAAGAACTGTTTGATGCCTGGAGTACTCCATTTCCAGGAGAGTCTGTAACAAACCGTTACGGTAGAATGTGTAATCTCCGTCAGTTCTCATCTTATCTTCAGATGATGGGCTATGATTCTTATATTCCCAAACTACCAAAATATCGCTCAACTTTCGTACCACACATTTTCACTCAGACTGAACTCACATCTATTTTTCAGGCCTGCGACAAGCTCTTTGTCAAACGAAGATATATGTACTCGCAAATATGTGTCATGCCAGTTCTGTTACGATTGTTATACAGTACCGGTTTACGCATTAGCGAGGCACTAAACTTAAAACACAGGGATGTGAAGCTAGACAAGGGGTATTTGTTGCTCAGGGATACAAAGAATGGACAGGATCGCATGGTTCCTCTATCTAAATCAATGGTGGAAACATGCAAGGACTATTATGTTTATAAACAGAAGCAGCTTATCGACACCGGAGCTGATGCTTATTTCTTTACTGCGCCTGATGGTAGCAGGTGCAGGAAGACTACAGTATATGAGATATTCAGGAGTGTCCTCTATAAAGCTGGCATACCTCATGGTGGTCGGGGAGTGGGACCAAGGCTGCATGACCTAAGGCATACTTACTGCGTGAACGCATTGTTAAAGATGTCTGAGGCGGGAATGGATTTGTATTATTCTATACCAGTTCTCTCTACCTATATCGGGCACAAATCAGTAGAGGCTACCAATAAATATGTACGCCTCACAGCAGAACTGTATCCGAATTTGCTCAACAAGCTCAATGCCGCCTATCAATATGTATTTCCGGAAATAGACTTGGACACTCACCCAAATAATTATTCACACAAAACTATACAGCAATGAAAACTACAGATTTCTCTAAATACCTCAGTGATTATCTTGGGCAATACCTGCCAAACGAATGTGGTGTATCGCCCCGTACCATAGAAACGTATAGTGTCACCTTCACCCTCTTATTGCGTTACATGAAAGAGGAAGAAAGGATCATACCAGATAGATTATGGCTTAAAGATATTACCAAAGCTCACATTATCACTTTTTTGGAATGGCTGGAAACAGAACGTAAATGCAGCATCCCTACTCGAAATGCCAGACTGGCAACGCTACATTCCTTTTTCCGATATATCCAATATCGCGATATAAAAGGAATTAAAATATGGCAAGATATTTTATCTATTCACTTTAAAAAAAGTGCATCTAAAGAGATGTCATACCTTACAGTCGAAGCTATGAAATTGGTGCTTCGCCAACCTGATATTACTCTCAGAATTGGCAGGAGAGACCTGGCATTGCTTGGTCTGCTATACGATAGTGCCGCCCGAGTACAGGAGCTTGCAGATCTAACCCCTGCTGATTTCCGCTTTGAGGGTATCACTACTGTTAGGTTAAAAGGTAAAGGTCACAAATCTCGCATCGTTCCACTATCAAAAAATCAAGTCCAAAATCTAAAGCGCTAT
>CAYXRN010000262.1:0-3096 GCA_964467635.1 uncultured Chitinophagaceae bacterium
GCAACGTTGCTATATAATTTATAGAGGTATCTTTTTCGGGAAATAGTTTTAGCGGCAATAAGTACCACTGATTCATGGCCAGGATTTTCTTTGGTACGAAGCATACTGAAGATCCGGGCTGTATCTTCTAAAACCACTGTTTTATCCAGGTCGTTGATATAGTCTTGCCCCCGGTTGATCTCCGTTGCTGAAAATTGGTCAAATAATCCTAATTGTACCGTGGCCGGTTGGGGTTTATTTTCCGGCTCCGGTAAAAACGTGAATTGTTTTGATGGAACAGGTTCTTCCGGGGAAGGTTTTATTTCGGTTTGCCTGAATGATTTTATATGAATCCTGCTTTTAAAATCATGTTCCAGAATGCCATATAGTTTGTCCACAATACCATCTAAAGCGCCTGATTGAGAAATTTCCATCGTGGCTTTCCCATATTGGTTTTTACCCGGGCGGATATCATCGCCTGTAATTATCCCGGGATGATGTATGATAAAGTTGTTTTGGGCGTAGTCGCCAAATTCGTTTTCCTGTATAGATGTGGACAGAAGCAGTTTTTCATCAGGAGAAAGGTGATTTTTTCCGGTATTTTTTTGGACAATCAGTAAATGGCTGGGCGCTTCAGTATTACCTGTTTCTTTCATCAGGTTATCCGGCATAACAGCCAGGCTGATAAAATCCGAATGCCTGAAGAGGTATTCCCTGGCTTCCTTGTTGGAAGGGCTGTTTAGGAAAGCGTCGGTGGTTATGTACGCGAGGATGCCGCCATCGGCAATTTTATCAAGGCCTTTGGCAAAAAAATAATTATGGATTTTTCCGGTTAATGCTTTATCGGGAATGGCGCTATCATGCACGGCAAAATTGCCAAAGGGTATATTGCTGACGATTAAATCATATTCTCCGTTATCGCCAAGGGATGTCTCCTCGAAGGGTTGTATAAAGGTTTCAGTAGGTACAGAATTTGTACTGTTCAGCGCCCGCAATACCAAACCGGTCAATCCGTCTTTTTCTACTGAGGTAATTCTTTGCAGGCCGGAGAATGTGTTTATGGCCTCATTGATAAAAACACCCGCTCCCGCAGATGGTTCGTACATGTTTTTGGGCGATATACCGGTTTGCTTCAAAGCCCTGAATAGTGTTCGGGGAACAAATTCCGGCGTGTAAAAGGCTGTGAGGACACTATTGCGAAGAGAATTGATTACAGTCTTGTAACCTTCCTCATCAAAATGTGCTTGCAATAATACATGCAGCTCCATGATGGGTTCATAAAGCTTCATGTCGTTTTCTGAAGCATTTTGTGCTTTCCATTCGCTGATATCCCCTACAGGAAAGAGGATGGCTTTAATGCCCCCAAAGCCACTGTACCGGCTCAGTAGTGGTACATCCTCTGTCGCTATCTTCCGGCCTTCCTTAAATTGCAAAGCAAGCCGAATGGCGGCGATATTATCCCGTAACTTATGTAAAGTGTTATAAGCCACGGGTAGAGAGATTTACCGTTTCAGAAAAGTATTCATCAATGGTTCCGGTAACTGCATAATACAGTTTACGGTCTTCTTCGTTGTATTTGGAAAACTGAAATTTTTCAAATACTTCAGCACACCTGGATATGATATTCGTAATTTCATAAGTGAGTATGCCGGCATCTCTCATTTTACTGTACCGGTCAGGAAATTCCTCTTCTAATACATGAACGATGTAATGGTATTTAGAAGGTCTCAGGTCTTCTGTCATCTGATCCATACACATTTCCACGATGATGAAGTCCGGGCAGTTCTGTACCAGCAGGCTTTCCAGTAACGGGGTCGCGTTTTTTATTTTGGTACGGATGATATCGTTGATGCCGATATCGCTTTCCCGGATCAGCAGGTCGGGATTGTTGCGTAGAATAAATTCGTATAGTTTATTTGCCAGTAATTGTTCCATGTTTGAGCTTGTTTAAAGGCCGAAAAATGATTTTAGGACGGTGGCCACCACCACGAGAAAGATGCAACTGCCAAACCAGGCAGCGGCGACTTTTCCGGTATCATGGTCGCCGGAGTTCCATTTATTGAAAACTTTCACAGCACCTACCAGGCCGACCACGGCGCCAATGGCGTACATGAGGTCGCAGCCCGTGGAGAAATAACTTTTGACTTTAGTAGTGGCTTCCTGAATGCCGGCATTGCCGTCCTGGGCGTAGAGCATCAGGCAAAGGCAGGTAAACAGGACAGCGAGATAAATGGTTCTCAGGATGAGGTTCTTGTATTTTTTTATTTGGGAAAGCATGACGATTTATTTTCAGAGTGGAGAAATGGATTTGCAATGAGCGTGTCGATTTTCCGGCCTATGACCAGATGACTTTCAGGTCCGCAGGCTCTATCTGTACGTTACACAGCTCTTTGCATTGCTGCTTTACAAACCGGTTAATTGCCTCTTTGAAATTTTCCGTGTTGACCCTGGCTGAGAATACAGCCAGTTCCTCCCTGATTTTCTGAGTGAGTTCCGTCCGGTTGGCTTTCTTGCCGCTTTTTTCCATTATCGCGCGCAGACGCATGGAGAGTTGCTCCAGTTCATTAAATGCATCGCTGATATAGGCTTCATTGAGTTCATCATCAGCATAATCATCGTCCGGGGCAAATTCCAGATCCTGATTGGAGGTGTTTTCGGAAGGTGGTTCAGTGTTTTCAGCCGGAGTGCTTTGCGTAACTTCCTGTATAGCCCCCATGAGGTTTGGCGGCGCTGTGGCATTTAGGGTTTGCATAGGGTTGAGAGTTGATTTTCCACGTAGGAGTCGGAAAATCTGTTTTCTGTAAAACAGCCAGGTAATGATGAGGTAGTAGGCAAGGGTAGCAATACCGATGACGGTGAGGTATTCTTGCCAGGTGATGTTTGAAAGCATGTGATTTGATTTTTGCAGTGAATGAATCAGTGCAAAAGTGCCTTCATGAAGGAGGGGCAAATCACAACCTGAACCGAGTTCGGTACAAGTTTTTATGAAATATACCAGGAGAAATTGGCGAAAAAAGGCCGAATGAATAGGTAGAGAATGGAAATGGTGATAGGGTTTATGAATGAGCAGGATTAAGAACGGAATCTTTCATCCGCCTCATCCATTCCCTGCCGGAA
>CAYXRN010000263.1:0-3068 GCA_964467635.1 uncultured Chitinophagaceae bacterium
CGTTTAAGGTGGTTACGCAGTAGTAACCCGCGTCATCCACATGAAAACTGCGCTGGTCTGTTATGGCCAGCACCCGGCCGGTCTCCTCCTTATCGGCGAAATAATAGACTACCGAACGGGTGTTATCCTGGCTATCCCACTTAAGGTATTCCCCGTCAATGCTCACATTTTTCGCCGCAACGGGAAGCGGGGCTACTTCCCGGCCCAAAAATGGAATAACCGCAGGGTCGCTGTAAAGTGTCGCTAATTTGTCCGTAATGCCGATTTTGTTAAGCGGGATAAACTTGGCTCTATATAGGGCCTGCCCCACGACCTTGTCGTTTCTCCTTGCCAGATCGAATTGCCTTTGCAGTTCCGCCGTGGATTGAAAAGCCGAAGGGGCAGCTGGATCTCCAAACTTGTAGTACCCCTGGCCGACCATTAAGGCAGCCTTATAATTGTTGTGGGACCAGTAATTCAAATTGCTTTTAAAATCATTGTAGGGGTTGCCAATTTCATGATATAGTTGGGGTATGATAACATCCACCCAGCCTTCTTTACACCATTTCACCACATCCGCGAACAGGGTATTGTAATTATGTTCTTCATCGGGAGCGGGAGAAACAGAAAAAACCACTTCGGGTTTCGTAGCTACAATCACATCGTGTACCGCTTCAATGGCTTCGTTTACATTCGCTCGTCTAAAATCCGCTACCGAGGTATAGGCGGCTCCGTATTTATCATAGTCGTCCTGGTCAGGAATAGTTTCCCCTGCCGGATAAAAATAATCATCAAAATGAATGCCGTCCACATCATATTTGGTAATTAGTTCTTTGACGATATCTACAAGCCGTTGCCTGACTTCCGGCAATGCAGGATTGTAGATCTGTGTCTTATCCAGGTTCAAGACCCAGTCCTGACTGATTGAAGGATGCAGATCGGCAAAAGGGGTTCCGGAACTTCCACGGGTATCAATACGGTAAGGGTTCATCCAGGCATGGAACTCGATATTTCTTTTGTGTGCTTCTTCTATTAAGAATTTGAGCACATCGTAACCCGGATCTTGCCCCCGGGTACCGGTTATCGCTTCACTCCAGGGTTCATAGGAAGAATGATAAAATGCATCTCCCATGCCTTTTACCTGGAAGAATACCGCGTTTATATGCAGGGCCTTAAACGCTTCAAGGTAATCAATATACAGTTGTTTTTGCGCAGCGACATCATATTTTCCCTGCGGCCAGTCCAGCTCCCAGACGGTAGCGATCCATACGGCACGCATTTCTTTTTTAGGAAAAGTCAATTCTCCATCAGCTTCTGTTTCTGTCGTATCCGGGGCCGGATCGGGGGTTACCGCATCATCGCCTTTCTTACAGGAATAAAGCAATACGATGCAGGCGATAACAACGGTAAAATAAGATAGCCATTTTCTCATCTGTTCTTTTTATTACGCATTTTAAAGTATTCAGCTTGGCTTATGTCTTTAGTTTTATTGCTTATCAAAAATCTTTCTCCGTTCCCGGCTACTGATCTTTTAAGCTGAAATCCGCGATAACCCAAACCAAAGATCCGTCAAATGATAACAACTAAAACGAAGGCTAAAAAATAAAGCCGCTTTTCTTATTATCCCGTCTCTGAAGCAAGCGGTGATTCCATCTCTTCATGCTGTGCTTTTTTCCTCCTCCTGCTTCCGGTGGTTGAAAGGTACCCCCTTCATTGCTTATGTGCATCATCCCAAAAAAACAGGTTTGCTCAGACAGATGAAGCAGCGCTTACTGCCTTTGCTCCCCTGACGGAGATATCGAGCAATCAGCTATTTCAGTCCTCCAATTGTTTTTTGGGAAATTCAATCATCACAAATCCGGCATCAGCAGAGGCCGCGTAAAGCATAAGCGACTCATCGTTCCCCTCGTCATCCTTGGTCACGTACCATCCGGCTTGAGAGGAAGGCGCACCATTTATCGGGCCTAACAAAGAGTAGCTGTATAGTTCATTTTTGTCCGACTCCTCAAAGATCTTCAGCGCGTCCACGATATTGTCTCCTTTGGTAATGTCGTAGACTTTTAAGGCCACTGCGTCGGATCCTCGTCGGGCGGCGGTTGTCATGATCAGATAACGTTCATGATTAAAGTAAACGACCCGGGCGTCAGATCCCCTGATGGGTACAGCGGATGCGTCCAGGGTATAGAGAAGTCCTCCGCTGCTGTTTACGACCATAATCGGCGCTTCATAACCGGTTAAAAGATAATTTTCAGTGTGATCCACCTGGTTATAGGACATAAAGGCCGTGACACCGGTTTGTGTAGCCAGTACTTTGGGATCGGAAACCGTCGTAAAGTTAGTTACCTTTAACCGCAATATCGCGGTCACCGCGTTGTCGCCAAAATACATAAAGCCATTCCCATTTTCATCAAGATTGACAGACATGTTATCGCCGTGGCGGGCACCGGCTCCTAAGGCGGCCGCGTCTATATCCGCTATAGCCTCGGGCACGGCGGTGGGGTCACTCCAGTGATAGATCTTCAGGGGAGAACCTATGGCCAGGTTAGCCACATAAATGTGCCCGTCTACGACCGCTCCACAGTCATAGTCATAGATGCCACCGTCAACTCCGGTGAGGTTAAGTGGTATGGGATTCACTTTATTTTCTTTAAGATCGCTGACCTTCAATACATGAGGACCGTCTGAATCACGGGATACCACCAGTACAGAATTTCCATCGAAGCCTGTTCCGCGTACCAAAAGGCCGTGAAAAGAAGGATAAACGGGATTTCCCAACTCGTTATTGGTATAATCATACACCTGCGGCTTGGTAAAATCGGCCCCGTAAACAGGGACAAGCAACCTTATCGTCACCAGATACTCCCGGAACCGGCTGCCGTTTACTACTTTTATCACAATGGTCTTTCGGGTATCTCCCGGTTCGAAATTAAAGTCGTAGGTTTCCTGATCCAATTCCGCACCCGGGGACATTTCGACTTCAAACTTAATGGAAGAGAAGTCCGTCAAGGTATCGATGCGCGGGAAAGAAACCGTTTTTGAGTTCTCATCTACGGTACCTTCGATCACGGTACTCCCGTTTGCGCCGGCAT
>CAYXRN010000264.1:0-3066 GCA_964467635.1 uncultured Chitinophagaceae bacterium
TTATATTTCTTCGCCAATAGTCATTATTATAGTTACAACTTAGCTTCGAAGACAGCTGGCCCTCTGCATCCGATAGCGGATATTTCAACAGATCCATGGCCCGGAAACTTCCCAAAAAAGATCGAATGTGCCATTTATGCGCCACTTAAGCACGCAAGCTACCTCTTCACAGGGGATCTTTATGAAAAAATTCATACGGGTCCTAAACGAGCATGGTACTACCGTAATGCCCACAAGGGAGTGGGCGGACCTAAAAACCCCTGGCCTGGCATCCCTGTAAGCTTTACTGAAAGAGGTTTTAACGGTGCCTATTATGATCGAGCAACCAGATCAATACATTTTTTCAGCGGAGGCGAATTTGTAATTTATAATTTTCCAACTCCAGATAGAGGGAACGGTGTACCGGATGGAGTTCAAAAAATAAAGGATGTATATACAGGCTTGTGAGCAGAAAAAATTTGTAGAGGATGGGTGCATGTTAAAAGGAACGTATTATAAAGCAGTAGTGCTTATCTCGTTTCTAATTATTAGGTTGATGGGAAGTTGTAATGAATCGAATCAACCTTCAAATCCGTCCCGCCCCCCAGGCATAGAGGTCGACAGTATGTTTACCAATCCCTTACTTCGGCATGGTGCTGATCCCTGGGTTATAAAAAAGGATAGCTTCTATTATTATATGAATACATTAGGCAACCGTATTGCCATTCGCCGGACAAAATACATGACTGGCCTCAAGGATGCCGTACCGGTAGTGGTTTGGCGGCCTGACAAGGGGACCGATCATAGCAGAGGCATATGGGCTCCCGAATTGCATTACCTCAATGGTAAATGGTATATATATTTTACTGCCACGGGCCAAGGAGATGGACATCGCAGGATGCATGTTCTTGCCTGTGACTCACAGAACCCCATGCTGCCGAGTAAATGGTCTTATAAAGGCAGACTCGCTGCTAGTCCTGATTTTTGGGCAATAGACGGCACTATATTGAAATATCAAAATAAGCTTTACATGATCTGGTCCGGCTGGAAAACCAAGGACCTCTCCAATTCAGGACATCAACAACTATACATCGCAAAGATGAAAAACCCGTGGACATTAAAAGGGAATAGAATAATGATTTCAGAACCTACTTATTCGTGGGAAAAACATGGAAATGTAAATGAGGGTCCTGAGATATTAAAAAATAAAAACGGCAATATATTTCTCATTTATTCTGCCAGCGGATGCTTGACCGATCAATATTGCTTAGTAATGCTTAACTTAGATTCTAAAGTCAACCAAATTAATCCGAACGATTGGACAAAAGGTGCTCATCCATTATTAAGCACGTATGCACCAAGTGGTGCTTATGGTCCAGGACACTGCTCATTTTTTAAGTCACCCGATGGTACAGAAGATTGGCTCATCTACCATGCGAATCCCGAGCCTCACCAAAAATGTAACGGCTACAGAAGCCCTAGAATGCAACGGATAAGATGGAGCTCAGAAAACACTCCCGTATTCGGAAAGCCAGTCCCTATTTATTTACCTATCAAGAAACCATCCGGGGGATATTAACAAAACATTACACATTATGAACTATTTTAAGCAAATAATTATTCTAATCATTGTAACATTGGGATTTTACTCCTGTAATAAAAATGGAGGTGCAAATCCTGAAAATGGTGGAAACAATGAGAATTCGGATACAACAGATAACTTTTCAAAAGTAAAGCATGTCGTGCTCATCAGTTTAGATGGCTCTCGCCCTGATTTTTATATGGATGATTCTTGGCCGGCACCTACTCTCCAGAAATTAAAGGATAAAGGAGTATATGCTGCTAAAGGCATTGAAAGCGTCTTTCCTTCAGTAACTTTTCCATCCCATACCACCATAGTTACCGGCGCCTATCCAGCCACTCATGGCATTTTTTACAATACCGTATATGGAAATGGCATTTGGTATTGGTATTACAATCAGATAAAGTGTAAAACACTATGGGAAGCAGTAAAAGATGCGGGCATGACGTCAGGGGCTGTTTTCTGGCCAGTCACAGCCGGGGCTCCTATTGACTATAATTTTCCTGTAATACGACCCGGGCATGGAGTAGAAGGAAATAAGCTTACAGTAAAAGCTCCCTATATAACACCTAAAAACCTACTATCAGACATTGAGAAAAAATTAGGAATTACATTTACCTCCGAGGATCTTGCAGCTCAAAATTATGCACAAAGCAGAACCATAGCAATCATCTCTAACTATATTATAAAAAAATATAAGCCTAATTTTATGGCCATTCATTTGGTAGGCATTGATCACACAGAACACGCCAATGGCACAGAGGGTCCAAAAGTACGGGCAATGGTACATGTAACAGACGGCCTTGTAAAGTCTATTTTACAAACCATTAAAGATGCGGGCATCTGGAATAATACTGCAGTCATTATTACAGGCGACCATGGACATACAGATACGAAAGCCACTTTTGCCCCCAATATCTACCTTTCACGTTATGGCTTGATTACTGACAACGGATGGAAGGCCCGATTCCATGCTGCCGGTGGATCTACTTTTTTATACTTGAAGAATAAAAATGATGAGAAAACATTAGACTCTGTAGTTACTATTTTAAAAAATACAGCTGAATATAAAGAAGGGGACTTCAGGATACTAGATCGAGCTACTTTAGACCAAATGGGAGCAAATCCCAATGTGGCGCTAGCCCTTGCTATGAAGGATGGAATAACAGCAAGAAATGGCACAACCGGAAAAACACTACAATTGAAAGACGGCAGCCATAGCGCACACGGATATGATCCTTCTTATCCGTCAATGCATACCTCTTTTATTGCGTTAGGTGCAGGAATAGCTGAGCATAAAAATATAGAAGGAATGGGCATTAAAGATATTGTACCGGTAGTAAGTAAACTGTTGGAGTTAAATTTTGACGCCCCAGATGGGAAACTGATTCCCGGTATTGTAAAAAAACAATAACGCGTATGCATTGATGGAAGTTGAACATTCCGATAAGACTATAGATATAGGTGCTTATCGGAAAGAGTTTTACCGCTTATTTCTACAAATA
>CAYXRN010000265.1:0-3057 GCA_964467635.1 uncultured Chitinophagaceae bacterium
TCACAAACCGGGCATCAGCACAAGCGGATGAAATCGCTCAATTGCTGTTGAACGTGGAGAAGCTGACGCAGTTTAAACAGATACTTTCCGATATGAAGAAAGGTTACGCAATTGTCAGTGGGGGCTATAATACCATCAAAAATATTTCCGAAGGAAATTTCAGCCTGCATAAAGCATTTCTGGACGGTCTGATGCAGGTGAGTCCGGCGGTGAGAAAGTACAAACGGGTCGCCGATATTATCAATGACCAGATTATCCTGGTAAAAGAATACAAGGCGGCGTTTAACCGGTTTAAAAGGAATGGACTTTTTACGCCAAATGAGCTGCAATACTTGAGCAGGGTATATAAAAATCTCTTTGACGAGAGCCTGAAAAACCTGGATGACCTTATGACCATCCTGACGGCAGATAAATTACGGATGAGTGATGGGGAACGACTGGCTGCCATTGACCGGATATATGCGGACATGGAAGATAAGCTCCTATTCCTGCGACACTTTAATAACCAGACAACTGTACTGGCTATACAACGGGCCAAAGAAGAAAATGATGTGAATACAATGAATCATATATATGGTATAACCAATTAAAACAGCATGATGAGGAAGTGGAAGAGCGCTGCATTATTTGCAGCCGTGATGACGGGATTGCCCCTGATAAGCCGGGCGCAGGGGCTGGCTGGTGAAATGAAAGGCCTTAAAGGGGTATTGGAACAGATATATACGGAGATGATGCCTTTATGCAGCCATATTATAGGCATAGGTCAGGGGATTGCCGGCTTTGCCGCTATCTGGTACATCGCTTCAAGGGTATGGCGGCATTTAGCCAATGCAGAACCGATAGACTTTTACCCTTTGTTCCGGCCGTTTGTGATTGGGTTTTGCGTGATGATTTTTCCATCTGTACTCTCCATGATAAACGGAGTCATGAAACCCACGGTGACCGCCACAGCGGCGATGGTTGAAAACTCTGACAAAGCAGTCGCCCTGCTGCTGAAAGAGAAAGAAAAGGCGGTTAAGCAATCCACTGCCTGGCAGATGTATGTGGGATGGGATGGAAATGGAGACAGAGACCGGTGGTACAAATATACCCACGACGATGCCGATCCTTCCGGTGAAGGCTTTTTTGAAGGTATTGGTAACGATATCAGGTTTGCGCTGGCCAGGGCGTCTTATGATTTCAGAAACTCGGTAAAAGAGTGGATGAGCGAAATATTACAGGTGCTTTTCCAGGCGGCATCCCTGTGCATTGATACTTTAAGAACCTTCCAATTGGTCATTCTGGCTATTCTGGGGCCGCTGGTATTCGGACTTTCTGTATTTGACGGCCTGCAACATACGCTGACCGTCTGGCTGGCGCGCTACATCAACATCTTTTTATGGCTGCCGGTAGCCAATATTTTTGGCGCCATTATCGGAACCATACAGGAAAAGATGCTGGCAATAGATCTTGCCCAGATAAAAGACTACGGGGATACTTTTTTCAGCGCTACAGATGTGGCATACCTGGTCTTTCTGATCATTGGTATCATCGGATATTTTACCGTGCCGTCTGTAGCCAACTACATTGTACACGCGGGTGGCGGCGGAGCTTTGGGACGTAAGGTAACCAGCTTGTTCAGCGGCTCATCCCGGAGTGTTGTAGCAGCTGCATCGGGCGGAACGGCTATGGCCCTTGATGCCTTGGGCAATGCAGCCGGCCAGATGAGCCAGGGCATGGCCGGCAGGAGCAATAATGCCGGTTATTTTGCCGACAAAGGCAATCCGACATCCGGTTATATGGGCGATAAATTAAAAGGCAATACATAACGTCAATCGTCAATCGTGAAACGTCAATAGCAACACTTGAAATTATAAATCACAGATCTTAAATCATAGATAAAAAGATGTTCAAAAAAACAAAAAATATAGACACCGCCTTTCATTATGTACGCGGCTTTACTATGCTGGTTATTGTGGGTTGTATAATCATCTGTTGCTTTGCGGTGTATAAAAGCTACAGCCTGGTATCGCAGATGCAAAGCAGGATTTATATCCTTGCAAACGGGAAGGCGCTGGAAGCATCTATTTCCGACAGGAAAGATAACATACCTGTCGAAGCAAGAGATCATGTAAAAACATTTCATCAATATTTTTTCACACTGGACCCCGACGATAAAGTGATCCGGAAAAACATGACCAAAGCGCTCTACCTGGCTGATGCAAGCGCCAAACGTGCTTATGACAACCTGAAAACAAACAACTACTACGCCAACATCATATCGGGAAATATCAGTCAGCGTATTGAGGTAGATAGCGTCTCAGTGAACACCAACATCTATCCTTATCCTTTTCGTTGCTATGCTACCGAACGCATTATACGAACGACCAGCATTGTATATAGAAGCTTAATAACAGAAGGATATTTGCGTAATGTTTCCCGCAGTGACAACAATCCGCATGGGTTCTTAATCGAGCGCTGGAAAATCCTTGAAAATAAAGACATTAAAATAGAAAGACAGTAATCATGCTATTTGTAAAATCGGATAAGAAACAAACGCAGACCGCTTTGAAAGAACCGGTATCCGGCCGTATTCAAAGTAAATACGATCGTTTAAAAAAGCAATGGGCTGCAAGAATGGGAAGCTGGTATAACCGCTTGTCCTTAAAAAGAAAAAAGATGACGTTGCTCTGTTTTGTGCTGTTAGCCGGCGGGTACAGCATATTTTTGATTGTATCGGCCTTTAAGGGAAAGCAATCGTTAACCCATTCCTTAACCCATATCAGCATACCCCGCCATGTGAATATCAATAAAAAGAACGATCGGCAGGAACCTGCCGTCCTTAATAAGGAATATCAGCGGATACACCGGTTTCGATTGTATATGGACAGCCTGCATGAAGACCCTATGGGCCGCTTGCTCTATGACAGCATTGTCCGCAGTCATCCGGGGTTAATGGATAGCGTTTATATGATTGAAAACAGATCTCAATAACCAACATTTAAATTTTATAATATGAAACAGCAGAAAAAATCAGAAAAAGTACGCAGGCAACGTAAATTTCTCCTGGTGTTGCCC
>CAYXRN010000266.1:0-3047 GCA_964467635.1 uncultured Chitinophagaceae bacterium
TTCTACAATAGCGCTAAACAACAGCCAATTGCTATTATAGGGGGTAATCACCCGGGTAGATTTTAAGGCTTTGATGATGTTATCTTTGGTTTCCTGATCCAGGGGTTTCCATAATTGATTCGGTGCCCGCAAGAGCGCCTGTACCAAAAAAGCAGCATCTACCACCGGCTGACTTCCTTTATTAAAATTCATAAAATCAGGGCTCTGCGGGTCCGTGGCATTGTGCAGACATTTTCTCGCCAGAAGGATATATTTTTTTCTCAATTGCCCCTCTTTACTATCGTCCGGTCCTAATTCAAGCCAGGGCGCCATTCCGGCTAACAATCGACCAAAAGCCTCCAAATAAGTAAATTTCTCGCGTCCTTTAGCTACTTCTTCTACCGGCATTTTTGCTACCAGTTGATTTTGACTTAATGCTGTCAAAACAGGATCTGCAATTTTCACCAGACTTTTCACCAGGTATTTTCGTTCTTTTCGGCCCTCGTCCTCTTTGGCGTGTTGTGCCGATGCAACGCTTACAAGCAACAGAGACAAAGCTAATAACAGAATTCCCGGCCTTAAAAACTTCATATTACTTACTTTTATAATGATCCTAATTATGCCGTCCATATGATAGAACGCAGGTTTTTTAAACTCATTTGTGATTTTCACTGTAAAACAACATAATTTAGATCATTTTGAGAAAAATAGCTAATTTGTTGATATCTACAGTCAGCTAAAAATCCTTTTCATATTCTTTTATTTACCGGTAGATAATTTTATTGTTTGTTTACCCAACCCCGGCGCACTAATCACGACCCGGATATCCCCCTGTTTTTGTTTAGACCAGTAACTTAAAAGCTAGAGACTACCCCCTTCCCACTTATACCCTTAATTGTACCATTTGCATTAAAGTTTAGACTATCTATACATAGTTGTCTTAAGACATATTGTTTTTTGATCTTTTGAGGAAAGATTCGGTGATACAGAATATAATATTGCCCTCCATATTTAAACGTGGTATTGTGACCGGGGCCAATGACAGACCGATCCGGTTTTGTTGCCAATATTTTCCAATTTTTAGGTTCTTTAAACGGGCCCAACGGAGAATTGCCAATGGCATATCCAACGCAATAAGTGGAATCTATTGCTTTTCCATTGGAAAACATCAAATAATATTTACCCTTTCGTTTCAACATGTGTGCAGCTTCAAAATAATGAGTGGGCGTCACCTCACGGGGAGTGCCATCAAAGGAATACATATCCTTTTTTAGTTTAACAGCCATGCAATGGCCATTGATCCAGTTAAAACCAGACCCCCAATAGAGGTAGGCCTGCCCATCATCATCAATAAAACAATCGGCATCAATATTGTGCACTTTTGGAAAATCAGTTGCTTTTATAAGGGGGGAATTATCCGGTTTTAAATTTTTCCACGGCCCTAAAGGATGATCTGCAATACCTACCCAAATTTCGCTACCTACGGAAACATACATATAAAATTTGCCACCCGGACCTTTTACGACACAGGGAGCCCAAACCATAGAACCGGAGGAAGTCGGGCTGGTGCAGGCTTGCTTAGTAGGCCAGTTGAGATGATATTGTTTAAACCGGATGAAATCTGAGGTTGCCAATACCCCCAGCTCCTTTGCTCCCCACGGGTCAATAGTAGCATAAATATAAAATACGCCCTTATCTTCAACGATACTCGGATCCGCAAAAAACCCGGAATTTATAGGGTTTGTTATAAAGGTTTGGGGCTTTTGAGCCCGAAGAGCACTGCAACAACTCAAGCTTAGCAGACAAACAATAAACAGGATTCTATTCTTACCACGCATAACCGTTTTTTATGAAACAACAATAGATTCTGAAGGCAAGCTCAAGTGGCAACTGTTCCGAAAACCACCGGAAAAATGTTGCGCTTCGTGCTATTTCCCCATTCTGAGAATATTCTTGTCTCCTTCATTTTTAGTCTTTCCAAACTGAAGCCCGGTAAAGATACTTTGATTTACTCTTCTCAATATCATTTTCGGGACAGGTGTTTTTGATGGTATCTTCAGCTGATTTATTGTCAATCCGTTCACATCTTCAAAAATACAGGCAGATCTAAAGTCTCCGTTTTTAGAAGAAAAGCTTACATTATTGAATGCCAGATTTTGTGCATGCCTTACAAATAACGCCCAGCAGGGCAACTCTCCAAACATAGAAAACTCCGGATACTCCTGAATTTTTTCCGGAATAAGATTTAAGGTATCCCGATTGAAGAAGGCCACATTTTTCTGAGCACCGCCTTCGTAGGTAACCGTTATATTTTTAAGGGTAATATTCTTTACAGGGTGGCCGGGAATTCCCGTTATAGACGCGGGAAATACATTATGCGGTGTCCTTACCACCGGACCTTCCATCGGGTATCCGGCATCGGGTTTCCCATGAGGAACGCTAACGGTCAGGTCTTCAATCAAAATATTTTGTAACGAACCAACGGCTGCCTTCATATTCCTTCTCCCCAGACGAATAAAGAAAGCATTCCCCGTATTGGTGGCGCTAATATGACTAACCCTCACACTATCGATGTGTCCTCCGTCCACACACTCAATCGCTATTGCCGACCGATAGGTATCGTATACCCGAATATCACGAATATGAATATCTTCAAAGCCACCGGAGGAAGCCGTTCCGATTTTAACCGCACTGGCACTGGACCGGACTTCACAATTGGCGATTTCCACATCTCTACAAAGACTATTGGGGTTTTCCGATTTAAGACAAATGCCATCATCGGCTGCATTTATCTTGCAGTTTAAGACTTTCACCTGCTGACAATCCACTACATCAATACCATCATTATTCAGGAAAGTGGTGCTTTGCACTTTTATGCCTTTTATGGTCAAATGACTACACTCCTGATATCGTTGCACCCAGTCCGAACTGTTCTTTATGGTAATTCCTGCAATACGCACACTGTCGCAGTTCACAAACGTAATGAGTTTAGGCCGGTTTCTTTCCTCGGGCCTTTTTTGATGCCAGTCGTTATACTTTTTCCAGTCTGAATCCTGAATGACCCCCTC
>CAYXRN010000267.1:0-3030 GCA_964467635.1 uncultured Chitinophagaceae bacterium
TCTACGACCCCCGAAGCCCAACCCATCGCCTCTGGCGTGGGTGGGTAGTTCACTCTTTTACTTTTAGGGTAAATACGAGTAGGAATATATGGATGAAAATTTCTACATAATTGGCCTGCAGGAAGGAGATGAGCGTATTTTTCGGAAGTTATTCGAAAGATATTATCCGCGATTGTGCTATTTTGCCAGTTCTTTATTACCTTTTTCTGAAAGTGAAGAAGATGTTGTCCAAGAGGCTTTTGAAAAGCTTTGGCAAAAGAGAATGAATTTTTACAATTTAAAAGCCGTTAAAACCTTCCTTTATATCACGGTTAAAAACCGCTGTCTGAATATCCATAAACACGGCAAAGTCGTCAAAAAACATGCAGATCGACGGCAGGAGGAGACAATAGAAGCACATACCATAATGGACCACCTTCTGGAAGCGGAGGTATTGGAAAAGGTGAATGGTGCCCTACAAAGATTGCCCCCCGGTTGCAGAAGCGTCTTGCATCTCAGTTATTTTGAAGGATTAAAAAATAAAGAGGTAGCAGCACAATTAAAAGTCTCTATTAATACGGTCAAAACACAAAAGCAAAGAGGTCTAAGTTTACTTAGAGCCATATTGAAAGTCTCTTCCATATTCTTTTAATAGTTAAAAGTTATTTTCTTTCACCCGTTTTTCATTTGAGGTTGTTCTTATAATATATTTATAAATGAAACAATCGAATTCCTATTTCGAAGTAGCAGAATTAATAACTAAGTTTCTGGAAGGAACCTTATCAGCTGAAGAATCTGACAGGTTGGAGGATTGGGTAGCTGAAAGTGAGGAGCACCGGAGAATTTGGTACCGGGTAATCGATTCAGACTTTTTAGAGGAACAGCTGCAATATTGGGATGTCCAGGAAACGAAGGAAGGCTGGAAAAAATTGCGAAAAGTGATTTCCGGTAATCAATTAACCTGGCTGGTGGCGGTACGAAAGACCATGCGTTACGCAGCTATTGTTGGCCCTGTTTTGTTGATTTTAGGCATAGGATGGTATCTTATTGACCGGCGAGACCATAAGAACCATCTGGCTGTACAAACAACGGCCATGACAGGGAGCCAAATTTTACCAAGAGGCAGGGTAGCGAAACTTATCATGGGGAACGGAAAGGTAATTCATCTGAAAGACAGTATAAAGAAACCTATCATCGAGATAGATGGGACAAAGGTAAAAAGCAATGGAGGTCAACTAAAGTATTTATCAACGAATAAAAACGACAATAGTGTTATATATAATACGCTGGAGACTCCACGGGGCGGAGAATATCAAATTGTGCTGGAGGATGGGACAAAGGTTTGGTTGAATGCAGCTACGTCTTTGCGGTTTCCAACACAGTTTTCCGATAAGAAAAGGGTAGTTTATTTATCAGGAGAGGCCTACTTTGAAATTGCAAAGGATGAACAGCATCCTTTCATTGTGAAAACCGGTAAAATGAATATAACTGTCTTGGGGACTAAATTTAATGTATCTGCGTACGCTGACGATAAGAAACAAACAACCACATTAGCAACAGGTGCTGTTCGCATTAATTATGATGGTAATGCGCATGCCGGTTCCGGGAAAGAAGTGGTCTTGAGGCCCGGCTATGAAGCCATAATTACTAATGACGAACAAATAAAAGTAAATAAAGCCAACATAAAAGCAGCGCTGGCCTGGAAGAACGGATTATTTATTTTTGATAGTGAAACCTTGGGGCAGATCATGCGAACCCTGTCTAGATGGTATAATGTGGACATCAATTACGATCAGGGTATCGATACCACTTTACATTTTACGGGCCGTATCCGTAAGTACGAAGATATCACAGGGATATTAAAGAAACTGGAATTAACAAAAAAGATTCGATTCACTGTTCAGGGACATGATATACGCGTCATCCCGTACTCAATGGGTAAAGAGCAGAGGGTACAGCAATATATGAGATGAATTTAAAAAATCCGGAAATGCGGCAACATTCCCGGAGCGAAAAGTCAAAATCCTATTCCATGTAATGAAGGTAATGACAGAAAAGGAATTATTTAACTCTTAACCATACGAAGGTATGAAAAAGTATTTATTAAATCAAGACCTGCCCGTTACTCCCGGTGGGTGGACATTTATCGTCCGAGCCATGCGTATCACCATTTTTTTAACTTTGGCCTGTGTTGTGAATGTATATGCAACCGGTTATTCTCAGGATAAACTTACTTTGTCCCTTAAGGATGTGAAATTGTCAGAGGTCTTTAAGATTATCCAGGAGGATACACACTATCAGTTTTTGTATAATGATGAAGATGTGCGGAATGCCCCGCCTGTAAGTGTAATGGTTAGAGGTGCTACCGTCCCTCAGATATTAGCTATCTGCTTTACCAAAGACTACCCTTTAGAATACCGTATAAAGGATAGTACGGTGGTAATATTGCCCAAATCCCAATTGCCACGGGATATAAAAAAGTCTCGGGAAACTAAAGTCGTACAGTTTACCATTACCGGAAAGGTGACTGACTCCATAGGAAATCCGTTGGTAGGGGTTAGCGTAAGCCTAAAGGGCAGTACGACAGGTGCGGTTACTGATGTGAACGGTAACTTTTCCTTAACCTTGGAAAGCGGGGATGGCACGCTGGTGTTTTCGTACGTGGGCTATGAGAAGAAAGAGGTACAAATAAATAATCGTACAAGCGTTAATGTCTCTTTATCCGCTTCTACTACGGGATTGAATCAGCTCGTGGTGGTTGGCTATGGAACGCAGAAGAAAGTTAATTTAACCGGCGCTGTATCAGTAATTAACGCCGAGGATATAAACAAAAGGGCGGTTAATAATGCAATTCAGGCTTTACAAGGAATGGCTCCTAATTTGAATGTGAGTGTAAACACGAGCGGAGGAGCCCCCGACGCTACAATGAATCTGAATATTAGAGGGGTCGGATCGTTGTCTTCTTCGTCGCCTTATATTTTAATTGACGGAGTCCGCGCTACACAGGCTGAGTTTTCCGCCCTAAATCCTACGGATATTCAAAGTATATCG
>CAYXRN010000268.1:0-3009 GCA_964467635.1 uncultured Chitinophagaceae bacterium
GACAGCCATTTATAACATGATACCCGCTGGCTTTGATAATATCGGCGTGGCCATGCGGGCTTCTGCATCAGATGACGCAGAAGAAAATAACGATTATGCAGGAATTCAACGGATGAACGATGGCCGGTGGAGTGCCAAATTGACGGTCGACAGCCGATGGGGGGCCTTATACAAAGGAATCCGAGCCGCTAATATATTTCTGAAAAACTTTGATTTGAAATATCTTGAAGAACGAAAATACAACGACGACTACCAGCAATTAATAGAACAATACCGACTATACCCCTATCAGGCACGATTCCTACGAGCGTTGTTTTATTTCAAGCTCATTAAGCGCTACGGTCATGTTCCATTAATTACCACGGTTTTAAAACCGAAAGAAGCGAATCATGTAAAACCTTCTTCTTATCAGGAAGTGACACAATTCATTGTTTCAGAGTGTGATGCTGTAATACCTTTCCTGCCTGTGACTTACACCAGTATACCTAATAAAGAAACAGGACGGGCCACACGAGGTGCAGCTATGGCACTAAAGGCCAAAGCACTGCTGTATGCTGCCAGTCCCCTTCACAATACCTCCCAGGATGTTCAAAAATGGGTAAAAGCAGCCAAGGCAGCTAAATCAATCATAGATGCTGGTTGGTATGCCCTAGAATCTGACTATAGCGATGCATTTAATAATATCACCAGTAAGGAACTAATATTGGGTAGAAGACAGGGTAACTCAAATTCTTTTGAACGAAACAACTTCCCTGCTAGACGGTCCAGTGGGAATCGAAACGGGACTAACCCTACACAGAACCTGGTAAATGCATATGAAATGCAAGAAACCGGATTACCTATTAATACTGTGGGATCCGGCTATGATGCACAGCAGCCATATAAGGGCAGAGACCCAAGGCTACTAAAAAGTATAATAGTAAACAACTCTTTGTGGAAAGGACAAAAAGTACAAACTTGGAACGGTGGACTCAATGGCCCTCCTAAAGAAACCGCTACCGAGACAGGTTATTACCTGAAAAAATTAGTGGTAGAAGGTGTACGTTTTCAACCACATCCTACTACGGCAAGACATATATGGCCTATATTTAGATATGCTGGAATCTTATTGGATTATGCCGAGGCTATGAATGAAGCCTATGGACCATATGACGCAGCTGGCCTCGGAATGACGGCATGGCAGGCAGTAAATAAAATTAGAAACCGGGTAGACATGCCTGATTATCCAATGGGCATGTCGAAGACAGAATTCCGAAAAAAAATACATAATGAACGGCGTGTGGAAATGGCGTTTGAGGACCAAAGGTTCTGGGACATTCGTCGATGGAAAATAGGTCCGTCAACCACCGATATAAAAGGTATGGAAATTATCCAAAATCCAGATGGATCCTTTACATATCATGTAAAAACGGTTGAGCAACGGGTATGGGACGATAAAATGTACCTCTATCCTATTCCACAGGGTGAGTTGTTTAAAAACAAAACACTACAACAAAATCCGGGCTGGTAAAAGTAAAGTAATAAAGGAAAAAATTAATGCAATGAGACCTATTTTCAAAAACTTATTAGTGCTACCAACTATATTAATTACGGTCGGTATCGCTTTATACGGGTGCGACAGTGATTATACGTTAAAGCAACAGCAGTATGGGGGACTTTATATGGTAGAAGCACAAGGTAATGCTCCTATATACACCATATTAACCAATGTCGACACTTCCCAGTCTTTCTCTTATCATGTAGCGTATGGAGGAGCTAAAGACCGAAAGGACATTAAGGTTACCTTTCAGACAAATCCAGCAATGGTAACCTCCTATAATGCCAAGCAAATGACCTCTTAATATTTACTCCCCAAAGGCAGCTATACTTTACAGACGGAAGCAACCATTTCATCAGGGAAAAACGTTTCATCTGCTTTAAACATCACAATAAAGCCAGAAGTTAATATTCCTCAAGGACAATATATGCTTCCCATAACAGTCAAGTCAACTAACAGTAAAGTAAGTGTAAACAAACTATTTCAAACCGCCTACCTTTTCTTCCGAGCACAAAAATTGATAATTACAGCTGCTGATCATAATTATGCTACTGTATTTGCAGGCGATGCCCTGAACCCGGACTATCTTTACTTTCTAGGATATCCAAAAAACAAGACAGAGGAGATGGTCTGGAAGTATGACATAAGTGGAGACTCCGTGTTAGCCGGTTTCCCTAAGAAAGTAACTGACGTATTTGCTATCCCTTACCCGGAAACAATACCAACTATTAAAACTGGAGGGTGGCTTTTCTTTAGTGGATTGCATCCCACCCCTCAATTATATATATTCGGCAATGGACATTATTATACTTATGATATCGAGACTAAGAAAGCCGGCCCATTACATCCAATAACCGACCTTTCTACCAACCCATGGCCTCCAAAAAATTTTCCAAAGCGAATAGAATGTACTTTTTATGCCAAGGGTAGGCATGCAAGCTACCTCTTTGTAGGAGACGCTTACGAAAAAATTCACACAGGTCCGCTACGTGCATGGTTCTATCCTAATAAAGGTCACCTAGGGGTAGGTGGTCCGGATAAGCCGTGGCCTGGTATACCTGTTAGTTTTACTGAACAAGGCTTCAGTGGTGCTTATTTTGATCTTTCCTCTGAAACGATACGCTTCTTCAGCAACGACGAGTTTGTTGTTTTTAAATTTGGGCCTGGTGTTCAAGGTGACATTCACAAAATTACAAAAGTATACAAAGGGCTATAACCCCAAATAAAAAGATAAACATTATGAAATTAGCTGTCAATAAGTACACATTATGGGCCGTAGTATTTATATCTATTTACCTGATTATAAATGGATGCCAAACAGACCATTCTCTTAATCCCAATAAGTGGGGAAGGGTCTATATGTATCAAGCACTGGACAACCCGATAGAAGTTTCCGCAACTATAGGTATTGACTCGACAACATCTGTTGTCTATGGCGCAGCTTATGGGGGACCAGAAAGATCCGGAGGGAC
>CAYXRN010000269.1:0-2994 GCA_964467635.1 uncultured Chitinophagaceae bacterium
TGCAAAAGACGCTGATGCCGACGAAATTATCCGGCTGATGCTTGGCCGTCCTTTAGCGACCTTATTCCCGCCGCGGACAGCTGCAATAGGCGAAGAGTTATTGCAGGTTAAAAACTTAAAGATCAATAACAGGATAAAAAATATCTCTCTCTCACTAAGAGCTGGAGAAGTACTCGGAATCGCAGGACTGGTAGGTAGCGGCAGGACTGAAACCCTGCAGGGTATTTTTGCAGCAAGAAAGCGTCTCAAAGGCAAAATCTCTTTGACTGAGGTCGAAATGAATCTCCAATCACCTCATCATGCGGTAAAAGCCGGCATTGGAATGGTCCCGGAGGATCGAAAAAAAGAAGGATTAATCACTTCGCTTCCTATAAAAGAAAATATCAGCCTCACGAACCTGAAATCTGTTTCAGGGAAGTTCGGTTTTATCCACCGAAAAAAAGAGCGGGAACAGGTAAATACACTGATAAAGCAGCTAAGGATCAAAACCCCGGATGAAAATGCAGCAGCCCGCACATTAAGCGGAGGAAACCAGCAGAAGGTAGTGATGGCAAAATGGTTAAACCGGGATTGTCGGGTGTTGCTGATTGATGAACCCACGAGAGGAGTAGATATAGGCGCCAAGGTGGAGATTTACAAACAGATGAATCAGGTAGCCGCAATGGGCGTCGGAATATTAGTGGTTTCCTCCGAAATAACCGAACTATTAGGAATCTGTGACAAAATCATGGTAATGCATGAAGGAAAAATAAAAGGCGAACTTTCAAAGGATCAGTTTTCTGAAGAAAATGTCTTACGCCTGGCGATGGGAAAAAGGCTGAAAGCATAAATAAAACGGCACTAGTGAGAGACCAAAAGGGATTGTTAAAAACCCATAGGTACGCATAAACAAAACAAACATGTAAAAAAAGACACCAGACAACGTTGAAAACAGGAACTGTTCGCAGTAAGAGGACGGGCCCAAGAGCAAGTCATGCTAAACGCATTAACCGTCGATAAGGCGAAATAGAATCCCGAAGACAGCATACAAAACCACATATTGCTGACGGCGGGCAACGGACCAAGACGATAAGGGGTGTGACGTACCGGGCCGCTAAAAAATTGTCATTAACCGCTAAGCGACAGGCAGACACCTATTTTAAACATTGGGTTCCGTTAGGGCTAACAGGTAACAGACAAGATAAAAACCGTTGAGAAGTTAAAATATGAAAAGAATAATTAAGCTTGCGATAAAGTATAATACCGTCGTTATTTTCCTACTTATGCTGATTATTTCAGCCTGCGTGTCGGAGACCTTCTTTACTTCGGTTAATCTGGCCAATTTGATCAGGCAGGTAGCACCGGCAGGAATTATCAGCATGGGCATGTTGTTGGTGATTTTAACGGCTGGAATTGACCTTTCGGTCGGGTCTCTTTTAGCCGTAATAGGAGTGTTATGCGCGTTATTAACCCACTTTTTCGTCTGGCCGGTTGCCGTCCTGATTTCTCTTCTAGCCGGTACGGTGATGGGTGGTATTTCCGGCGTTTTGGTGGCTTATTATAAGATGGCGCCGTTTATCGCTACGCTGGCCATGATGACCGTTGCCAGAGGACTCGGATTTATTCTTTCCAAAGGTGCACCGGTAATGATTGATAACGCATCGATGGGGTTGTCTGATTTGGCGAACGGTTATTTTCTTGGCGCGCCTAATCCCGCCTGGATCCTGTTAATTGTATTTGCTTCGACATTCTTTCTGCTCCGGTACAATGTATTCGGACGTATTGTAATTGCAATTGGAAGCAATAAAGAAGCGGTAAGATTATCGGGCATAAGAGTCGGAATCTATCTGTTCGCTGTATATGCCGTTATAGGTGGATTATCCGCGCTAGCGGGTGTCATAGGAATGGCGCGCACCTCCGTAGGTTCCCCTATCGTAGGAGTCGGCCTCGAGCTGGATGTAATTGCAATGGTGGTTATTGGCGGAGCCAGTTTATTTGGTGGAAAAGGCTCGGCTGTCAATACGCTACTAGGCGTATTGATTATTGGCATGATCGGTAATATTATGAACCTGATGGATATACCATCTTATTCTCAGCAGGTGATAAAAGGCGTCATTATCATACTGGCCGTGCTGCTTCAGAAGTTTGAAAATAAATAATTTATACTTAATATATTCGTCTTTCAGGCCCCATCATAACCCAAAAACTAGTTTAAAAAAATGCTAAATCGAAGCTAGCGCGTGACCGGACACCTTGTAATGATATAGCAACAAAGGGACACTTTGCAACTTTAAAAAACAAGCTATCCGGACTTTACATGACAGCTACTAAAAGGACAAATTAGCCGGCAAGACAGCGGCAAAATTAAAAAACAAAAAAAATGTGAGATTAGCCGCTCCGAAACCGAGGGCAACAAAATATAACAACGAAGCAAAGAGCAACGTCCCATTTAAAATCCCATAATGGGATAACCAGAAGTCCGTTCGAATCGGTCATACCGCTCAAGGCATTTTAACCACTATGAAGTACATTGCTATGCGGCTTTGCCCCGTACCCCGGAAACGGAGCGCCTGTCAAATCCAAAAAATAATGTTACATGAATACATTGATCAGCATAAATAAAAATAATCTAACCGTATTATCCGAACGAATGGCCACACCGCAATACGACCGGTCCAGGATAAAGGCCGGCATTGTACACATCGGCATCGGAGGATTTCATCGTGCCCATCAAGCCTTCTATACCCATCGCCTGCTCCAAGACAGCGCGCAATCCCAATGGGGCATTTGCGGAATCTGCCTGTTGGAACAGGACCGGCGGATGTTTGAGGTGTTACAACAGCAGGATGGACTATACACTCTAATCTACAAAAACCATAAAACACGTCCACAGGCCGCTGTTCTCGGGGCGATTGTAGAGTATTATTATGCGCCTGAAGATCCGCAAAAAGCTATTGAAAAAATGGCTGATCCTGCGGTTAAGATTATTTCCCTGACAATAACTGAAGGTGGTTA
>CAYXRN010000270.1:0-2991 GCA_964467635.1 uncultured Chitinophagaceae bacterium
TTCGCATCCCTAAAAATCTTCTCCATACCCTTGCCCCACATTAATATCAGTCCTTGAAACCGACAATGTGTTTTGTCCTTGTTAGAGTATGTTTTTAGCCGCGTTGATGTCCCGGTACCTTGTCCAACTAATTTATTGATTTATTTGCAACGGACTGGTTTCTACCCGCTATTCTATTAGGCTTCTTTTTCCCCTTCCTCCCCTTTTTGAATATCCTTTACCTTAAGTCCCATGCCCTTTTCCATAAATGGGGTCAATAGGTCTACCGGTACCGGGAAAATAGTGGTGGAATTATTTTCTGCGGCGATCACTTGCAATGTTTGCAGGTAGCGCAGGGTAAGCGCGCTGGATTCTTCTCCCAGTATTTTTGCTGCGTCGGCCAGCCGCCTGGACGCCTGATATTCGCCTTCAGCTGTGATGATTTTCGAGCGCCGTTCTCTTTCCGCTTCTGCCTGCCGCGCCATTGCGCGTTGCATTTCTTGTGGAAGGTCCACTTGTTTCACTTCCACGTTAGATACCTTGATCCCCCAGGGATTGGTATGCTCGTCTATAATTTCCTGCAATTTTAGGTTGATCATATCTCTTTTCGACAACAGGTCGTCCAGCTCGGATTGCCCCAGTACACTCCTCAACGTAGTTTGTGAAATTTGTGATGTGGCAAATAAATAATTTTCTACATCAATAACCGCCTTGTCCGGCGTAACTACCCGGAAGTATACTACTGCATTGACTTTGATCGATACGTTGTCGCTTGTAATAATATCTTGTGGTGGCACATCCAACACAATTGTGCGCAGGCTTACCCGTACCATCTTGTCAATAATAGGTACCAACAGGATCAATCCCGGTCCGCGAGCTCCATTGCCGACGAGACGCCCCAGCCGGAATATGACGCCTCGTTCATACTCTTTCAGGATCTTAATGGCATTGAACAGAATGATCAGAATGAAGAGAAGCAGAATTACTAAAAAAACAGGAAATGAAGTCATGGCTTTAAAATTTAATGGTCTGGTGAGTGAATTTTTTATTTAAGCATCGGGAGGAACCGGTTTTACGAATACTTTAAAATCTCTTAAATCCGTAACCAAAACTTTTTGTCCTTTCTCGATGGGGCCACTTGTCGATTCGGCTTTCCAAATTTCTCCGTAGATACGGATGTTGCCCTCCGGGTTTAAATCGGATAAAGCCACCCCCGTTTTTCCAATAAAAACGTTTTCACCGGTTTTTACCTTGGCCCGTTGCGCATGCAAGCCGATCCAGATAATCGCCAGGAAGATCGCAGAGGCGATGACTACAGATGTAATAATGATACTCATGGAAATGTCTAAATATTCTGCGCCATCCGGCGTTTGAATCAGCATGGTCGCTCCCAAAAATAAGCTAATAATTCCACCTATGGCTAATATTCCATGACTTATTATTTTTATTTCAAGAATAAACAGGATGACGGCGAAAACAATTAGTGCTACTCCGGCGTAATTGACCGGCAAGATACTCATGGCGTAAAAAGCCAGTATAAGGGCGATTACACCGGCAACACCTGGTAAGATGCCTCCGGGGTTAAAAAATTCAAACAGAATCCCGAATAACCCGATCAAAAACAAGAGGTACATCAAGTTGGGGTCGGATAGCAGCACTGTTAATTTTTCGGAAAAAGTCATGGGTTCTGCCATGATCTCCGCTTCAGCCGTATTCAGCACAACGGTCCCTCTGGACGTCGTTACGGAATCTCCATCTATTTTTTGTAGCAGTTCACGTGGCGTTGCTGCCATCAGATCAATCAGGTTGCTGTCCAACGCTTCTTTTTCCGTAAAGGACAGGCTTTGGGCTACCGCCTTTTCGGCCATCCCGGCATTTCTGCCTCTTTTCTCTGCAATGGAGCGAATAAAGGCCAGCGCGTCATTGGTCACCTTGGCATTTTCAATGCTGTCCAGCTTTCCATTAAGGACCACCGGATGGGCCGCGCCCATGTTGGTTCCGGGGGCCATGGCGGCAATATGGGCGGATAAAGTGATAAACAAACCGGCGGAAGCCGCCCGGGATCCGCGGGGATAGACATAGACTACTACAGGTACAGGCGATGACAAGATCTCTCCCACTATATCGCGTGTGGATTGCAGTAAGCCTCCTGGGGTGTTCAGTGTGATGATTACTACTTCTACCTGCTGACTAGCGGCCTTTTCCAATCCCCTGTGCAGATAATTGGCGAGCGCTGGCGTAATGGCACCGTCCACTTTCAGGCTCATTACCTGCTGTCCCGCTAAACTTAACGGAAAAAGCAGCAACACACCCAAAATAAGAGGACGCCACTTCTTCATATGATAATCTTTAATAGGCCAGCTAGGTGTCCTTGCGGACATTGTCTTTGACGGCCATGCTGTCGCCAGGCAATGTCGTGTCTATGCTTTTAGGCAATTCGGCCTCTGACGCTTTTTCTGGCAGTGAGCCGAACTTTTGCTTAAACTGTTCAAGTTGTGAAATAATAAGCTGCGCTTGTTGCGCATCCCGCTGGAACGAGGCGGCCTTGTCCTGTGACAAGCTGCTGTAATACTGCAGTTGTTCTCGGCAATCCTTGATGATCAGGTTTGCGATTTCTTCTCCCCGCGTCGTATCCCCGGCCAGATAAAACGCATAAGCGGTTTGCAGAGAGCTGACATTGTGTATGTTCCGCGGTGTAGTCAGCCCGAAAGGATAGTTGGTTTTTAAGAGGTGTTCATCAGCCATATTAAGCACTTTGCGTGCGCTATCCTTTTTACCTGCTTCCGCCAACGCAATTCCCAGCTGGGAATAAGCATTACGAATATTCATGAGCATGCGCCTGTTGGGCTCATCAAAATAAGTACCGGGGGTTTGTGCACCGCCGAACTTGAACTTGGTCATGAGATTGTCGTACATGAAATCAATATTGACATTTCCCGGGCTGAAAATATTTTGAGGAGCTTGATCCTGTACCGGAACGAAATGATAGGTAAGGCCATCGGTCTCCAGGTA
>CAYXRN010000271.1:0-2974 GCA_964467635.1 uncultured Chitinophagaceae bacterium
AAGTAGTTTTTGGAATTTGACATACAATTTCATGAAAAGCCTCCGTTTTTCCCCATTCCGGGCCGATGCCAGGATGGTACCGGAATATGGTTCATTTTTAATCCTGAAAAATTAATTTTAGTTTTGAGGCTACAAACATCTCATTAAGACGCTTATAAATTCATCCCCTAAAATATGAAAATCAAAACATCTTCGCTATTTACTCCTTATTTTCTTTTTCTTTTACTTACCGGCACGTTATACTCCTGCCATGCGCCAAAGAACGAAAACAGCCAAACGATAGTTTATGCTGATTCGGTACAGAAAGAAGCAGATATATTGACCAAAAGAATATTTTTTCTGCTGCATGCCATAGAACAGGCGAAGCCAGTAAAGAAAGCACTCACCGAGGACACCACTTTAATCCGTTGGCAGAAGCAGGAAAATAAAGCTATTCAAAAAGCAATAACCGATTGCCCGGATATGGACTGTATCGTTCAATCCCTCGCAATTTCAGAGGAGGAAAACGAACAGATCATTGCACAACTGGGAACCGCTTATCACAACAATGAAAGTACATTTAAGAAATTCATAGATAATAAGATCCGCCCCTCCCATGCTTTTATATTAAGTAGTACAAGTTCAGATTCCGCTCTTCTCATAGCAGCGTGGCAGCAGCAGAAAAAAGGGATCAATTACATTTTACACGGATATTTACAAAACAAAGGATTGCATTACGCCAGTATCGATTCCGCAAAGTACAATGTAAACAGCCCGGCTTATCTGGATACCGTAAAAAAAACCATACAAGCCGTGGTGCATAACCATAGGCATCAAGCACTGTTCTTCCAACCTTTGCTGGCAATCAGCCTAAAAATATTACAACTCAATGACCGGAATGAAGCGGCAAGTTTTATCCCCCTTACTACCGTAAACAAAAAAGCCTACTCGCAGATCGCTCAGCTCAAATGGGACGACTATCCTTTTTCCACCATACTCGTATTTGGCTCCGGGCCCTCCAAACCGGAAGTAGCCATAAGCGAAACAGGCAAAGCAAGATGTAGAATGGGCGCGGCTTTATACAAACAAGACAAAGCACCCTTCCTTGTGGTGAGCGGTGGCAATGTGCATCCCTTTCAAACCAAATACAATGAGGCCTTTGAGATGAAAAAGTATCTGGTTGACAGTCTGCATATACCCGGACAGGTAATCATCATGGAGCCACATGCAAGGCATACAACCGGCAACGTTAGAAATACAAACCGGATTATTTTTAAACAGGAAATTCCAGCTGACAAACCCGTACTTGGCGTATCCAGCAAAGGGCATATTGATTATATCTCGGGGGAGCGGTTCATTGCCGCTTGTAAACGCGATTTCGGTTTGATCCCTTTTACTGTGATGAAACGACTGTCAGATACAACGGTTTCCTATTATCCGGACAGTTCCTCCCTACAGGTTAATGCGGTTGCGCCCCTGAATCCTTAATTTTCTCCTGTATCTGCTTCAGTTCTCTTTCCATGAATTCTTTGGGAGAGACCTTGAACTGCTTATTAAAACATTTGGAAAAATAGGAAGGAGAGTTAAATCCGGTCATATAACCGATTTCAGAAATACTGTATTCATTTCGTAACAGTAGTTTTGCCGCATGTTTAAGCCTGATAATCCGGATAAATTCATTCGGGACATGCCCGCTAATGGCCTTAAGTTTCTTATGCAGGTTGGAACGGCTCATAGACAATTCATCGCTCAACACCTCTACGGATAACTGCGGATCATCCATCCGTTCGTTAATGATTGCTATCACCTTGTCCAGGAATTTACGATCCCCGCTGTTGGTAACCAGGCTGCCGGGTTCGGTAAAAGGCTGCTGAGAAAATTTTTGTTTTAATTTAAACCTCGATTCCAACAAATTATGAATAACCGCTAATACATGCTTCCATTTAAAAGGCTTGGTGATGTAGGCGTCCGCCCCACTTTCAATCCCTTCTATTTCCACTTCCATGTTTGCCCTTGCTGTTAACAGAATAAGCGGAATATGGCTATAACTCACGTTTTCTTTCATCTGCTTACAAAACTGAAGGCCATCCATTTCTGGCATCATCACATCCGAAATCACCAGATCTATATTATTTTCATCCAACAATTCCAATCCTTCTTTTCCATTTTTAGCCTTATAGGATTTAAACCCTTCCTCTTTGATGTTTCTGCTGATAAAATCAAGCAAAGCAAGATCATCTTCCACGATAAGAATAGCCCCTTTATTTTCTTTATTTTCAACATCCGCCACCTTTTGTTTCCGCGCTGTTTTTACAACAGGATCCTTGATGGACTCAAAGGGTATGTTGACGGTAAAGACCGTCTTTACATTTTGTTCGCTTTTTACCGACAGGTTGCCGTGATGCTTCTCTGTTAACGTCTTGGCTAAAGCCAGGCCGATCCCGTTGCCTCCCAGGTTATGATATTCATGGGCCCCGGAGGAAGCCTGGTAGAATTTTTCAAATACATGGGAAATATCTTCTTCAGGAATGCCAATACCGTCGTCTTCTATGCTGATAGAAAAAAAGGAACGCCCATCTTTCACAAAAGGTTCGTTAATACAAATCTTCACCTTTTCCCTAGTAAACTTGAAAGCATTAATCAGCAGGTTGCTTAAAATCTTAGTTAAAGCTTCCGGGTCTGCTTCTACATCAAGCTTGCTAACTTTCGCATCAATAGAAAATTTAATACCCCTTTGGTAGGAAATGGATGAAAACCTGGAAAATAAATGATGTACCAAGGAAACGATCTCAACTTTTTCAGAATGGATGGTATATACATCGCTTTCCAATCTTCTGAAATCAAGCAGCTGGTTAGTAAGCGTAAGCAACCTGTTGGAGTTGTCATCCATTATAGTAAGCTGTTCTTTTACCTCTGGTTTCCAATGATCGATCTTGATCAGTTTTTCCAACGGCGCTATGATCAGCGACAATGGTGTTCGTATTTCATGAGCCAT
>CAYXRN010000272.1:0-2963 GCA_964467635.1 uncultured Chitinophagaceae bacterium
TACCCCCAATACCTATTGGACCTCGACGAACGTAAGTGCAACAAAGGCTAAGATGTATGACAAAAGATATTATCCTTCTATTACTACCGGAACCAAAGTATACGGAGCTAATGGATTAGCTTTTAGAGATATACAATAAACGGGGCAAAAATTCAATATAAAAATTAATAATATGTTAAATAAATTATTCCTTTTATTGATTGTATTCCTTTTTGGCCTTGGGGCTGCAGCATATTCTCAAAGAATGGTTAATGGGATTGTAACTAACGACAATGAGGAGGGATTAGTAGGGGCTTCTGTTCGGGTTACGGGAACTAGTATAGCGACTATTACAGGTGAAGACGGTAGGTTTATGCTTGAGGTGCCAACGGATAAAAACGAATTGGTGGTAACCTATCTGGGTTATAAGGAGCAAAGCGTAAAAATTTTGGGATCTGAAGTGAGGGTTGTGATGATTCCCGTTAATACTGGGCTCAATGAAGTTGTGGTGGTTGGTTATGGAACACAGAAAAAAGAAAGTGTAACAGGCTCTGTAGCCCAGATTGGCTCTGAGGAAATCATGAGAGCTCCAATCGGAAATATTACCGGCATGATCACAGGGAAACTTCCTGGGCTTATATCCAGACAGTCGAGCGGCATGCCTGGTAATGATGATGCGAGCATGAATATTCGGGGAGCCAGTAGTTTTGGGTCCTCTAACGCCCCAGTGGTGATCGTGGATGGGATTCGGCGGCCCTTTAATAACCTGGATCCCGAGGAAATCGAATCGATCACGATACTTAAGGATGCTTCTGCTGCTGCTGTCTATGGATTAAAAGCGGCTTCTGGTGTAATCCTTGTTAAGACGAAGACTGGAAAAATCGGGGCCCCGACTGTTCATTTTTCTAGTTCATTGGCATTGACACAAAATACCATGTTTCCTGAATTTTTAAATGGGCCTGAATATGCTTATTGGTATAATAAAGCACGCAAGTTAAATGGCAATAAACCTCCTCTGTTTACGAATGATCAAATCCGAAAAATATTAGAGGGCGATCCTGAAGGTAAATGGGGGAATACGAATTGGGTCGATGAGGTATTTAAAACTGGGCTTACTATGCACAACAGTATTTCCGTAAGCGGAGGCACTGACCGGATGAAGTATTATTTTTTCGGAGGCTATTATCAGCAAGAGGGAAATGTTGAAAACATTAACTACGATAGGTTTAATTTTAGAAGTAATATCGAGGCCAATATAGCCAATAACTTGAAGGCCACAATTGGAATTGGTGGAAATAAGGGCAAACGGGAGAGTCCGTTCTTCAGTACGGGTAAAAATGCATGGGCTAATATATTTTCTCAAGCTATGCGTATGCACCCCTATATGCCTAAGACCTATGACGGATACCCAACAGCTACTCATGTAAATGGCCCAAAGGTCAGCCCAATTGCTGCCGTGGAGAAGTCAGGTTTTCATAAGAGCTATAGAGAGTCTTTCCAGGGTAATATTAAACTGGACCTAGAGCTACCATGGTTGACCAAGGGGCTTTCTATCAGCGGTCTTGCAAGTTATGATTATAGAAACCAGTATGGTAAGGCTTTGCAAACGCCGTTCAAAGTGGCATTGGGTACAGTGACTCCGTCTGGTATATCCTATTCAATTGTAGAATCTGCACTGGGAAAAAATGAATTACTAGCGGAAAATACATCAAGGAGGGGATTTGTTACCCTGCAGGGCAGCATAAATTATCACAACCAGTTTGGGAAACACCGGGTTTCTGGATTATTGTTATATGAACAATTTAAAACGGTTTCAAATGAGTTTTCTATTTCTACAGAAGGACTTGATTTTGTTGAGCTGCCAGAACTGAGTTTTGCTAAGGAACTAAAACCCGGAGGTGATGCATTCTCTGGTGGGAGTAACCTTGTTCCCAGTGCAGGTTTTGTCGGTCGATTTAATTACGCTTACGACAATAAATATTTGTTAGAAATCTCGGGCAGGTATGATGGGTCATATAAGTTTGACAGATCAAATAGGTGGGCATTGTTTCCGGCTGTTTCGGTAGGTTGGCGTATTTCCAATGAAGGGTTTTTTGGAAGCAATTTAGCCTTTGTCAATGATTTGAAACTTCGCGCCTCCGTGGGAAAATTAGGAAATGATGCCGGCGTTAGTGCATATACTTATCTCAGTACTATGCAACAAGTGTCGTCCGATCCTGTCGTGGTAATCGGAGACGAAGCAAAAAATGCTTACAGAACAAACAAACTGAGCAATCCAAATTTATCGTGGGAAACAGCAGTAATATATAACTACGGGTTTGATGCAGTTTTCTTAAGTAACCATTTGACGGTTAACTTTGATTTCTTTTATAAAATAACCTCAAATATTTTAGAAAAACAAGGTGGAGTATATCCTCCTTCGGTAGGTGGGTATTTCCCGTCAATTGTTAATACAGGTCTTACTGACAACAGAGGCTTTGAAGTCGCGCTTGGGTATAATGGAAACGTAAACAAACTAAATTATGGCGTCAAGTTTAATATTAGTTACTATAAGAATAGATATCTGGACGTTCAGGATAGCAAAAATATTCAGGATCACTTAAAGAGAAATGGGAGGCCTTTAGGACAAAAGCATGGGCTTGTCGCCCTTGGTATCTTTCAAACGGATAAAGAGGCTCGCGACTGGCCAAGTATCTTTGGTGGTCAGAGGGCCGGCGACATTAAGTATGAAGATGTGAACGGCGATGGCCGGATAACCTATGCAGATGACAGGCAGTGGATCGCCAGCAGCAACGTGCCTCAACTCATGTCTTCCTTGGCCCTGTATGCAGACTACAAAGGCTTTGACCTGTCCATTTACTTCCAGGGGGCCGCTTTGGCAGAATACGCGTTAAGCGGCTATTACCCCGGATTAGGATATGACAACACAGAATTTACAACCGCATTTTTTCAATTAGGGAATGCCCCCAAGTATCTCGTAGAGA
>CAYXRN010000273.1:0-2926 GCA_964467635.1 uncultured Chitinophagaceae bacterium
AAATAGCGCTGATAAAATACAACGCAGCCAATATCCACATCACGCCGGCACTTCCTACTGTCCCTATAAACAACCCGACAATAGCAGGTCCGGCAAAAACAGAGAGTCCGGCACCCAAGTTTAAGATAGCCATCGCGGCACCTTTGTCTTTCTTTACCAAAGACGGCATCAATGCAGAAAGAGGGACGTAGCCCGCCAGACACGCGCCCCATAAAATACCCGGCAATAAAATCAGCCAAAAATTATTTCCCACTACCTGTGGTGCATAATAAAGCAGAAGCGTTCCTATCCCGCAGCCCACACCGCCAAACCACATCACAGTATTTCTCCATCCCAATTTATCTCCCACGAACCCAAATATGAGATTGAATGCGATGTTACTGGTAAACATCGTTCCCCATATCTGCAGCCATTGAGAAGTGGATATGCCGTACCCGGCCATGTAAATGGGCAGAAAGACGGGGAAACCAAACTGACCGGCAGTATTGATGATCCGTACAATACCCCCCAACATAATTTTTGGTTCTTCTTTCAAAATGGTCAGTCCTTTCATCAGTTCCTGCCACTTGGCTTGCATGTCCCGCTTTTTCACTTGAAATTTATCCCTATTTAAGATCAACGCAAAAAAGGCCCCCAGCAACACCCAGATCAACGCGCTCCATAACGTATCAATATGCCCCAGATGTTGAATGGCCCAGCTTGAATAATAGGCCCCCAACACACTTAATCCGCCGGTAAAAACAAACCAGAACCACCCTACCGCAGCCCCCAGCTTTTTCTGCGGGCTTCTATAGGTGATCCAGACTAAAAAGGAATAGGCGAACAAGGGGTAACCGAAGCCACGCAACGCATAGGTAACTAGCATAATGCCATAGTGAAGGTCAGGGACCCCAAACCCCACAAAGCCGATGGTGCCCAGAACGTAAAAGATCAACCCTGAAAGCATTGTTCTCCGAACACCGAATCCCTCGGATAAAACCCCTGAAAACCAGGAGGAAATGGCAATCGTGACCCCATAAACCGTGTACAAGGTGGCGGATTGCTGGATACTTAATCCCTGATCCACCAGATAAGGGCTGAGCCAACCTAATTCAAGGCCATCTCCCATCATAAAGATCAAAATACCCAGGTATCCCCACCCTAATGTTGGCGGGATGCCTACACGCGCCAATAAAGTATCTTTTGAAGCGGATTGCGTTTCTTGAAGATTTACCATGTGATTTTTTTGTATAAACTGTAAGTCATGAGGAGTCTGGCTCCTGCTTATTTTATTGTCTTGACACGCTAGCGCAGGGTCTTCCTTCCTGAGCACGTTCTTTCTTCAAGAAAAGCGTTCCTATCTTATCTACAACACCGGGATTTTCTATTGCCCGGCCTGCCTCATGGGCCAGGTTTGTTTCAGGCCAGCTACCAATACGGCAGCGAAGTACACATTTTGCCCCTAAAACTTACCGCCTGTTTAGTCGAGCACGGACTGCTGGAAACTTCAGCAGCCTCTCCTCATACAGACACTCCACCCTTCGGAAACGCAACCTCCGCTGCGGATCAAACGTGTTTTGAATTTTCTTTTTGGCATACCTTATAATATAAGCAGATCACTTTTAACCTAAATCAACCCACAATACAAAGATAAAATAAATATTTTTAAATAAAAATAATTATTTAAAAACAAATTAAACTTAAATCACTCCTTATCAGGCGTCTTTGCCGGAGTATTCGATAGCTTAGAGGTAAATATCACTAGCCATACCCTTTGTACGCACTTCTTACTTTTTATCAACAATTAGCACCCCGTGCTCCAACGAATCTAAAAAGCTATAATCCATTAATTCTAAATACTTTATAACGGACAAGCCCGCTATTCGAGGCGGATAATGACAAAAGGGTTTATTTCCTGTAAAAAACTTCATTTTTTTAACCTTAACCATTTGAAAATCAATAAAAATTGCCGTTATTTTGTCCGCCTCACAGCGCCTCTCATGAAATAAAATGCATTAATTTTCTATCTTTAGCCGTAAAATCCAGTAGCCATGCCTCAAAAGCCCATAAAAAATAGTACACGTCGTCATGAACTGATTCTCAAACTACTTCAGCAGAATAAGCGGGTGATGATCGATGAACTCAGTGAGATCACAGGGGTTTCGGGAGTTACCATTCGTAAGGATCTGAAACTATTGGAAGGCAAAAGTCTTTTATTCCGTACCCGGGGCGGCGCTTCCCTAGATAATCCTTATGTCATTGAACGGACCATTAACGAAAAGGAACTGATCCATTCAAAAGAAAAACATCAGATTGCACGAGCTGCACTTACGCTCATCGGCAATAACGACTCCATTATTATAGGATCGGGCACCAGTGCGTTTGCCCTGGCGCAGGCTTTGCATCCGCAGCGGCCGATCACTGTGATCACCCCCGCTGTAAAAGTCACCCTGGAGTTATCCAACCGGCCTCATGTGGAAGTACTGCAATTGGGAGGACTGATTCGTCCCAACTCCTCATCGGTTGCCGGCCCTGACGCAGAAAGAACGCTGACAGGTATTTCCTGTGGTATTTTATTCCTCGGTGTGGACGGTATTGATCTGAATTTTGGGTTTTCTATCACCAACCTCCAGGAGGCAACGCTGGATAAGCGGATGATGGAGGCTGCGCAAATCGTTGTCATACTTGCAGATAGCGCTAAAATCGGGCGACGGGGGCTTGGAAAAGTATGTGAAATTGACGAAGTTCAATACCTTATCACCGATAAAGGGATTCCTGCGAAAGTAGTGGAACAACTGGAGGAAAAAGGTGTTCAGGTCATTATCGCAGAAGAAGATCATTAAAAATATTTCTCATTCCGTTTTTATTTCCTACCTTTGCCGTCCGAAAATTAAAATACCAATGGACCCGATTTCATTTGTTCAAGATCAGTTTCAGCCAAAGAAAG
>CAYXRN010000274.1:0-2878 GCA_964467635.1 uncultured Chitinophagaceae bacterium
GCGTTCGGGTTAAAATAGATCCCATTGGAAAACAGGATCAGGAGGAAGAATGGAAGATGATAGCCGGAAAAAACAGGCAACTGGAGATAACTCAACAAAAGTTGATACATAGAGAGGAAGATGGAAAGGCTTGCCTGGCATTGATAGTCCGGAATCCCGAGTCTGGGCTTTCTTTTAGGATCGAGGATGAGCAGAGTGCCAAAATAATTGTAAAAGGAGTTCTTCATAATCATGTGGCTAATGCTGCAAACCTGAAAGAGAGAACTTTTTACCGCCAATTGGCAGCACGTATTATTGCTGGATATAGGTTAAATAAGGCTGTGGGAAAATCCATAAAAAGACCCAAGGGAAAACCCTTCCGACCAGGAAGAAGGAAAAGAGGATTAAGATAAACAACCTAATGGGAAAGATGGGGGAATACATCAAATATGAGGGGAATAAGGTCAAGATAGGCAATGAAGAAAATTTATATTTTATAAGCTATCAAAAATATAGCCGGGCTTTGAAAGCCGGACTACTTTCTGCTGTCCCGGGACAGACAAAGCCAGAATATTACGTTCGTCATAATGCAGGAATAAGATTTAGGTTTCCATTCCCTGACGAAGACAAACTATCTTTTGGTGCAATAGGCAACTCTTCCTTTGACAGAGGAGTGCCAATAAAAGTGAATCGACAAGGTGACAGTCGATGGGTAGAACAGACAAAATTATTGGCAGGGGAAACGGGCATATTGGAAATAGTACAACAGAAAATGATATACCAAGTCTCCGATGAGCCTGGCTCGGGGCGGTTTTTATTGGCATTGATCATTCGAAACCCTGAAAGCCAAAACTATTTTAGGATTGCAGATCCATATTGTATAGATAAACTAAACGACAATATCATACAAAATCATATACAGAAAGAAACTGACCCGAAAAAGAGACATTTTTTTCGGAAGCTTTCTGCAAGGATTTTAAATGGATACAAGCAGAATATAAAAATACCCCATGTAGTTTATAAGCCTAAAAGAAAGTCTAAAAGCTACTTAAACAGGGGGAGAAGGATATAAAAATTTCCTGTTGGAATCTATTATGGAGTGAGAATGAAAATGTGAAGAAGGATGTTAAAACTAAATAAGATTTATAATAAAGACGGCCTGAAGGGATTGGAAAAGTCTAAAATGGAGGCAGAATGTTAGATGAAACCAAAGATATCGTTGTTTCTGATCAGTCTGTTCTAAATCTTCCAGATAATCTGGAGAATAGTGGGAAAGAAGAGGATAACCTACTATCTTTAATAGCCGAAATCATTGTGGAAATAATTATAAGTAAGAAAGATGAACGCTATAGGATACATTAGAAAAAGCACTAAGGATCAGTCTCATTATTCTCTGGAATATCAGGAGAGTAGCATTAAGAATTACTGCAAAAATAACAGGCTTCAACTTTCGTCTCTATTTGTAGATGATGGAGAAAGCAGTTATACGTTTGACAGGCCGGATTATAAAGCCTTAGAAAATTTTATAAGAAAGCATAAAGGGAAAGTCAGGTACCTTATTGTATTGGACCATGACCGTTTTAGCCGCAATTTACCGGAAGCGCTGTTGAAAATTGATCAGCTCGAAAAACGGTTTGGATTGAAAGTCATTGCTACTAATGAATCATTGGACATTGACACCAAAGACCCAGCTGTTTTTATGCAAAGAGCATTTAAGTACCTGATTGCCAATCAGGAACTTTTTACGATAAGACGCAGGGCCAAATTGGGAATCAGGCAGGCCCAATTATCAGGCAGATATGTAAACAAGGCTCCATTCGGTTATATGAATGTCAAGCAACCTGACGGGAAGGGGATCATTCAGGTAGATGAAAGTAAGGCTTTCATCATTCAGAAAATCTTTCGGGATTACCTTTCGGGTATACCTCATTACCTCATTTATCAGGACGTAAGGAAAATAGGTTTTCCACATTCAGGAAATTCATCGATAGCCCGAATCTTAAAGAATCCATTATATGCAGGTCTCGTTAAGGTTTCAGGAACAGAAAAAGAACCGGAAAAACTCGTAAAAGGAGTTCATAAGGCTATTATTACGACTCACCAATATTTTAGAGCTCAGGAAATGCTTGATGATAAACGAATCATGAAATCTCAGCCCAAAGAAGAATTCCCATTGCGAGGAATTCTACAGAGCCCATGTTGCGGAAGGAAAATGACTGCTGGCTGGACAAAAGGGAAACTGAAATACTACATTTATTACCGTTGCATTGCCCATAGTAATGTAAACATATCGGGGAAGCTTCTCCATGACAAGCTACATCAATTACTTCATCTGTTGAGCTTTACCAAACAACAGATTGAGAAAATCACCTCAAAGGTAAAAACAGGTCTGAAAGAGACCTTAAATATTCGCAAAAAGCAATTGGCAATAAAAGAGGAACAATACAAATCTGTAGATGCCAAATTAACCAGGGCTGAGGAAAAGTTTATGGACGATGCTATCAATAAGAACACTTATAAAAAATGGGAAAGAAAATATATGACAGAACGATCAAGGCTGGAGGAAGAAATCAGCTATTTAAAGAGTGATATAGACGATGCAGTTGACGAAGAATTGGCGCTATTACCTCAATTATTGGACATGGAAACATTGTTCAGCCATGCTACCATCAATCAGCAACATTCAATTTTAAATGAGGTGTTCAAACAAGGACTCACCTTCCGAGAACAAGCATTTAGAACACCTGCTATCAATCCTGCTTTCAATCATAAAACATTGATAATAAGAGAGAAAGGACTGCTTTTTGTGGAGCAGTCCTTGAACCTTTCGGACGGACTCCCGTTCAGCGGAGAGGGAGGGATTCGAACCCTCGGTCCACCATAGGCGGACAACGGTTTT
>CAYXRN010000275.1:0-2874 GCA_964467635.1 uncultured Chitinophagaceae bacterium
ACGATAGAAACATTACCGGAGTCTACTGATAAACAAACTAATTAAGGAGCAATACGCCGGCGACAATTAATAAGCCGAAAAACTCCCGTGTTTTTTCAATCCAAGGCTTTTTAGCTTGCATGCTGGCAGCTATACTGGGCATTTTATACTTTACAACCCAATCCCAAACGCCGTCCTTTGAAAAAAAACGTTCAAAGGCATACAACAGATAAAGAAAAGAAATGATGAGATAGGCAAGGGGAAAATAAAGCCCGAATACAGCTGCTCCACAGCAAAGCGCACCAAGCAGGTAAATACTTACCCACAACCAGGCATCGGGATCATTCAAGTTGAACCAGGCAAAAAGGAGGAATGCGAGGCAAAAAATAATATTCAGGATAATCATCAGGCCTTTTTAAAGGCTAAAATTAATGAAATAATTGATGCTTTTCATCAGTGAATGGCAACTGGTGTTTACGAGTGTTTGCCGGTAAGGTGTGTTTTTAGAGGAAAGAGCAATTTACGGGGTTGGAGGCATTGATTGCTTTAAGCCCCGATCTACCAGTGCAGGTCCTCCGGTAAAACGACTATGTGCCTTTTCAAAAGTCTTTTCTTTACGTACCTTAGACCTGAAAATAAGATTGATGGCGTATAAGTATGACATAGCGAAAATGAAAGAAGCTTTGCAACAGCTGCTTTCAAAATGCCTGGATAAAGAAGCCAACGGCTGGCTCCAACAGCAATTGGAGCAGTATGCATCAAACAACAATGCGGCTTACTTCAACCTGACGTTTACTGCTATACCCCGCTTTGTCAATAAGGCAGAAGTGTCGGTTTCCGATGTGGAAATTAACGTATTGCAGCAGATCAGGCCGGGAATACAATTATCCGGATGGTCGGTGGACAGGCTGGCTCGTTCGTGGTGGGTTTTACAATGGCCCGCAAAAGAGGAAAGGCAGTATGTACAGCAAATCGAGAGCCTTTTTAAATCGGCTGAAATGAATGAACAGGTCGCCCTGTATAGCACCCTTCCTTTGTTGGCTTATCCAGAATCATTTGCCGGGAGAGCTTCAGAGGGACTGCGAACGAATATGTCTTCCGTATTTGAGGCCATCGCCTTGGATAACCCTTACCCGGCAGAGTATTTTGATGAGGCAGCGTGGAACCAGATGGTATTGAAATCATTTTTTATGGGCATAGATGTCAATCGTATCCAGGGCATAGATGAGCGAGCCAACTCAAAGCTAGCACATATTCTTTCCGACTATGCCCATGAACGATGGGCGGCCGGTAGAGCAGTAAACCCTTTACTATGGCGTCCGGTAGGGCCGTTTATCGACGAGCGCATTTTCCCGGATATCGAAAGGCTCTTTCAGTCCGATAACGATAAAGAAAGACGCGCGGCTGCGTTGGCTTGTTTGCATAGCGCGTATGAGCCGGCGAGCGTGCTACTAAAAAAAGATAATCAAATGAGAACCGAAGTTAGGGAAACGCAATTATCCTGGGAGGCTTTGGGATGATGCTGTTAAGATGCAATGCAAATTATTTCGCGAGTCATACCGGCTGACCAACAGAATCGATAATAGATAAAAAGGCCTAAACCGGACTAAAAAAGAAAAATGGTATAATCAGATGATGAATAAAGCACTTGACATAATTGAAGGGATGCGGTTTTTTGATCCACATATCCACATGACCTCTCGCACGACAGATGATTATCAGGCCATGGCAGCTGCCGGCATTAAAGCCGTTATCGAACCTGCCTTCTGGCTGGGTCAGCCAAGAACCGGAGTAGATACTTTCCGGGACTATTATAGCAGCCTGGTGGGCTGGGAGCGTTTTCGGGCTTCCCAGTTTGGCATAAAACATTATTGCACCATCGGCCTAAATTCAAAAGAGGCCAATAGCGAAGCGCTGGCCGAACAGGTCATGGAAATTTTGCCGCTTTTTATACTTAAGGAAGGCGTAGTAGGTGTGGGAGAAATTGGTTTTGATGATCAAACGCCTTTGGAAGAGAAATATTACCGGGCACAATTGGAACTGGCCAAGGGAACCAACCTCCCGGTACAAATTCATACCCCACACCGGGATAAAAAGAACGGTACCATCCGCAGTATGGAAATAGCGTTGGAACATGGCCTTGACCCCGGTATGGTTATCGTGGACCATAACAACGAGGAAACCGTAAAAGATGTACTGGATAGAGGCTTTTGGGCCGGTTTTACCATTTATCCGTTTACCAAAATGGGCAATGAAAGGATGGTGGAAGTGGTAAAACAATATGGCAGTAAGATGATTATGATCAATTCAGCTGCAGACTGGGGCATCAGCGACCCATTGGCGGTGCCTAAAACGGCTGCATTGATGAAACAAAGGGGTATATCTGTGGAAGATATCAGGCTGGTAGCCTATCAAAATGCCATAGATGCTTTTGGGCAAAGCGGACAGATAGATGAAGGTGATTTTATTGATATAGATAAAGTGGACCAAAGCAAAAAGTATGAAGGTAGTTCGGTATTACGGGGTGGACAGCAGCCGGTACACGTTAAGTCTTCACTTATTATTGAATAGTGTTGAATAACAGGGTCAAGGCATATCTTCAATTAACCCGTCCGGCCAATCTCCCCACGGCGGTTTCTGATGTTTGGGCGGGCGTAGCACTTTCTGGTTATTTTTTGTTGGTGGAAAAAGCTGCACTACCGGTAGTTTTGCTGAGCGTGTCTTCCGTATTTTTATATGCAGGTGGTGTCGTTTTTAATGATGTTTGCGATGCGGAGCTGGATGCGATAGAACGGCCGGAAAGGCCCATACCTTCGGGCCTAATAGCAAAAACTTCAGCGGCGTATTTCTCGGCTTTATTATTCATTATTGGAATAGCATTGGCAGCAGTAACCG
>CAYXRN010000276.1:0-2862 GCA_964467635.1 uncultured Chitinophagaceae bacterium
TTAATATTCGAACCGAAGGTAGCAGAATGAGGTTCAGCTGTTAATTAACCCTTAAGGTTTAATGTTATGAAACATCCATGACAATAAAATTGACACACAAGGGGATGATTATTCGCTGCCCGAGCTATCATAGCATAAAAACGCATGGAAATGAAAAACAAAGGGGACAATAACATAGAATTTGAACAGGTCGTAGCACGAGGCTGCGAAATCGACGTACATAAAAGCCTGATTGTTGCAACGATCCGTGGCACAGGGATAAGAGAAGAGACGAGGAATTACGATGGATTCACTGAGTCTATAGAAAAGATGCGAGATTGGTTGGTGGAAAAAGGGATAACGCATGTAGCGATGGAGGGTGCTGGGGTATATTGGAAACCGATTTACAACATATTGGCGCCTGATTTTGAAATACTGCTGGTTAATGCGCGCCACATCAAAAATGTTCCTGGTCATAAGACAGACAAGAAAGACAGCAAATGGATTGCCAAGCTTTTGCTAAGTGGGCTATTCAAAGGGAGCTTTATCCCCCCCAAAAGATCAGGGAGCTCCGTGACTTGACAAGATATAGGCGTAAGATAGTTCAGCAAGTAGCCTCAGAGAAAAACAGAATTCAAAAGGTATTGGAAGATGCTAACATAAAGCTCTCAAGCGTAGTCAGCAATATGAGTGGAGCTACGGCAATGAAGATAATCAAGGCGATCATAGAAGGCGAAAAGGATATTTATGTCTTATTAAAGTTTCGTCATGGAAGGATGCAGGCGAGTAAAGAAGAATTAGCCGCATAGTTGAAAGGGGCAATTACCGACCATCATCGTTTTATGTTGAAAACGATAAAAGGTAGTATTCGGGAGGAGGAAAAGATAATAAAGAATTGAGAGGAACAGATAGAAAAGCATGTAAAAGCGAATGAATATATTTTGGATGCTGAATTATTATCTACTATTCCAGGAGTAGGAAAAGATGGGGCACGGGAGATTATTGCAGAACTGGATACAGATATGAGCCATTTTCCTGATGAGCATCATCTAACTTCCTGGGCAGGGATGTCTCCGGGGAATATATGAGAGTGCAGGCAAAAAAAAGTAGCCGAATAACCCACGGAGATAAATATCTGAAGGCGCTAATGGTGCAGTGCGCGTGGGCGGCGACGAGAACTAAAGAGACCTATTTGAGAAGCAGATACGACAGTTTAGTAGTAAGAAGGGGCAGAAAAAGAGCTTTAATCGCAGTAGGACGTAAGATCCTGATAGCCGCCTACTTCATATTAAGAGATAAACAGGAGTACAAAGAACTCGGAGGTGACTTTTTGGAAAAAAGAAATAAAGACAAAAAATAAACCGATATCTAAAGAGACTCAAAGAGTTAGGGGTTGAAGTAGATCTCAAAGGACAAGCAGCATAAAAGGTCGATTTTTACTGGAGGTTGAAATATTCCCAAGAAGGGAAACCCCGATTATGAAACTGACATCAACGCTAAGCACATAAGAGTATCGCCAGAGAGCATGAAGATGAAATTTCAACTTTCTTAGCGTTCGTACTGCTTAAATAATAAAGTAAACCGTAAAATATAAACAGATGAAATCTTTTATCTTTTTGTAGAGCGACCTAAAAAGTTATGCTGTTCATATATTCCGGATTTAAAGCAGAATTAATCCATAAAGGAGCTTTCCGGAATATAAAAGGTGGTACTACAGAGATCATAGATTATAGATTATATGGACTATTATAATACTACAAGACTACATTCATTGCTAGGGGATATGTCTCCAGTAAACTTCGGGCTTCAACTACAAAAGCAACAAAAATGAAAAGGAACAAATGGTGTAGGCTCACGGATTAATTGTATCGAGGGCATCATGCCCTCGAATCCTCATGGGAATTTGGGAGTATAATTTAAACTGTGTCACGGTCCTTCCACCGCCCCCCGCGGGGGGCGGTGGAAGGAAAATTTTTAAATATCCAACTGCACCCTGTCTTTAAAAATAATGGCCAGTTGGGAGATCGTAATGCTCCAATTTTGAAGCGGCTGCGTCCACTTCTCTTCTATATTACGTGTTGCAAGGTATGCCAATTTTAACAAGGCCATATCGCTAGTAAAGGCCCCCTTGCTCTTCGTTACTTTTCGAATTTGGCGATGGTAGCCTTCTATCGTATTCGTCGTATAAATCAGCTTGCGAATGGCCTCCGGATATTGAAAATAGGTACTTAATTTCTCCCAATTCCTGCGCCAAGAGCCCGTTACCACTGGATATTTTTTGCCCCATTTATCTTCTAACTCTTCCAGCTTGTCTTCAGCCTGCTGTTTGCTTACTGCCCGATATACCGGCTTAAGATCGCCCATAAACGACTTCTGATCCTTACTGGCCACATATTTTAATGAATTGCGGATTTGATGGACGATACAGCTCTGGACTTCAGTGGGCGGGTAGATCGTCTGGATTGCTTCGGCAAAGCCCTGCAGATTATCAATGCACGCTATGAGAATGTCCTCTACGCCACGCTGTTGTAGGTCTGTCAATACACTCAGCCAGAAATTAGCGCCTTCATTTTCACTCACATACATTCCAAGGACTTGTTTTCTCCCATCCTTTTTAATCCCCAGAATGTTATATACACATCGGGTTTTAACCCGACCTCCTTCCTTGACCTTATAATGTATTGCATCCAGCCACACTATGTAGTATAAGGGTTCCAGAGACTGGCTTTGCCATTCTTTTACCAGGGGGATAACTTTGTCTGTAATGGACGATAAAGTGGCCGCTGATATTTTCGTATCGTACATCTCCTCAAGCTGCGCAGAGATATCCCGCAAGCTCATCCCACGGCTATATAACCCTATAATTTTCTTCTCTAGATTCTC
>CAYXRN010000277.1:0-2861 GCA_964467635.1 uncultured Chitinophagaceae bacterium
TGGTGTTGAACCCTTTTTTATTTGTCCTTTTACCTTGATAGTCTACCTTTAGGGTTCCATTGTCTGAATAAAGGGTAAAAGAGCCCGGATAATATGAACGATTTGCAATGAGAATTTGCTTGCCATTGATAGAAGTCGGCTTGACGTCCATTTCAATAGTAAAGGCTGCTTGTGGCGGAATGACCCCTTGTGGCAGGGAAATAAAGGTGCCTTTCCCATCAAACTTCAGTGCATAGTCCCCATTTGAGGTTTTTATCCAGTCCGGGGCTGAGTGCTGTGCATCAGCCGGATAGTCGCGGGGATTAATAAATGGAATATCATCTCCATCCCTACCGCCGCCTCTACCCGTGGCTTGTGCGAAATAGCCGCCCAGTATAGCTCGAAACGGGCGGAGTCCGGCATGTGACATCAATATGGAACCATGTTGCGGATTAAATTCATATTGAATGTCCGGGACCCGGTTCGAATTTACTTTTATGGAGACAGGCGCTTTTTTAGAATAGGAATAAACAACTGTGGTTTGCGTAGAGGAAGAAGGACTAAACAGGAGGACTGGCTTGCTTCTGTATTCGCGGCCTGAAATCCCGATGGCCTGCAGGCAGATAATGGAGCCGTTTAGGGCCGGTCGTATGGGAATGGCGAATTGAACCTGTCTCAAGTTGAGGTTGTCCGGGATCTGGTCCTGTACAACATCATGGCTGATCACCATGTTCAGCCCGCGCGGGCCTGGGATGCCATAGGCCTCAAGCTTTAGAATATCTTTTATAGCAAGGGTTCCTTTAAAGAGCCCGGGCATATTTATAACAAGTGCGGCCGTGGTAATATCCTTTTTAGAAACGGCCAGCGTGATCCACTGCCTGCGGGACGAAAAGGCTTTTGCCCCTTTCAAAGATAGGGTTGAACCTTTTATATTGGCGGTAGAGAGAAGGGCATTGGCCGGAAGCATCCAGTTCCCTTTGGCTCCTTCAAGGGCTATGGTCCCGTGCAGGTTCTGTGCTTTTTGATAGCCTCCCATGGCCATCCAGGATATTTTAAGCACAACCTGGTCCTGGTTTTCATGTGTTATCTCACCGGGAGCATAGCTATAGGCCACATCGTCGTTATCCAGTATCTCTACGTAAGCGAGCGGCTCATTGGCATCAAACGTGGCATGGACCATTCGCATGCCATCGGAGCTTGGGGGATCAACGCCTAGGCGGACTTTTGCCGGTTTGATCATATCCCTGATCGGTTGCTTTACCCATTTATAATCCCAGTTCCAGGTGGCGCGCAGTTCGATATAATGCAGTCCGTCTTCAATGGTAATGGTTTTATTGTTAGTTTGAAGTATCAACCTGGGCCGGAGGACAGCATATTGAGAAAAATTTTCAGAGGGGAGGGAGACGGTATGGTCTTCTATACTATCCGCATGAAAAGTGAAAATCGGGGAATGGTATACCACTTTACCCGATAGATCTTCCAGTTCCAGTATGGCGGTATAGGAAGCGGTACTTTTGCTGTCGGGGACATTAAGAAGCTCCACTTCCAGTTTCTCTCCCAGGGTGAGGGTTTTCCTGGTACTGATGATAAGGTTGGGAATTTGAGTATCCTTATGAGGTAAGGGCGATAAAGGCTGCTTTTTGATCCGGGCCATATAGTAACGCATAATGCGCATGGAAGATAGCCCGTTGTATACCGTGGGGCGCAGGCTGGTGTTTTCGTTCTGTTCATCCCATTCCGGAATATTAATGATATCAGGATGTGCCTGGATAGCGGTTTCAAGAGAGGCGCGTAGCGTCCGGGTCCCATCGGAACTAAGGGTATAGCCGAAACGGGTACAATTTTCATGGCCGACCACGGCTGAGAGCCCGAAGTATTTGTCCTGAAAAGTCTTCTCGGCTAATACATTTTTCATCAACCGGATGACAAAATTTTTATAAAAATCGGTATCAAAATTCCGGTCGGCGTCAATGCACATTGCAGCACCTGCAAAATACAGGCCGTCGGACACTTTCAGCCAGTTACTTAAGTATTGTTTAATCTGGCCGATATCTTGCGAGGTGATCTTATTCTGGTGAAATTTGTTTTTCCAGAAGGTGAGGGATTTGCCTGCGAAGCGGGAGAGGTCGGGTAAAAAAAGAAAGGAGTTGCCATACCTTTGATGCAGCCGGCTTAGTATAACCTGCCATTTCGGGATGCTGATTCGATCTGCTCTGTATGAGGTACAAACGACCTTCCCGCCGATCCTGAAGGCATGAGGGTCGGATATTGCCAGGGCAAGGGCCTGTACCTCCTTTAGAGGTTGAGGAGTAGGGAGTAGTTCGTATAATAAATATTCATCATTTCCAGTCGATTGCTTAGAATATTTACTAAAGAGCGCGCGTCGGGTAGTTTGCGGAAAAAATGCCAATCCGTCCAATCCATATTGTTTCACGATGTCCCTGGTAGAATTATAGGAGGTCAGGCTCATAAGGGTGGCGGCCGGCTTGTGCATGTCTGATTCCGGATGGATGAACAAAGGCCGGTCCACCCATTGATGCAGATAGTTGCGGCTCCCTAAGCTGTATATAAATTGTGCACGGGAGAAAACGTACGTTCTGCCAGTAAGAGGGCTACGGTTCACATCCGGGACAAGGGATTCTAAGCGGTGACTATTATCTTGTGCATGAACGGCGGAGCCCATGATCGCTACGAGTAGTAAGATCAGATCAATTATCCTGCAGAAGGGTGAGCGGTACATAAAAAGCAGTTTTTTGAAAATGAAATACATTATTCATCTATAACCAAAAATGCACAATTTCTATTGTAAGATAAAAAATTAATTTTGAAGCGGAGTAAAAATATAAAACTCATACGGATCACTACCGTACCTCAGTCATTGC
>CAYXRN010000278.1:0-2837 GCA_964467635.1 uncultured Chitinophagaceae bacterium
GTTGCAATACGCCTTCCCAAAACATACTGAATCCAAAATTTTTCCACTGTAAGCCGCCTAAAATACCAATATTGTACTGAGGCTGATCATTACCAATGACCTTTAAATCTCCGAGAGAATCAAGTTTTCTGCCCCCATCGTTGATCATGCCATCCCCATTGAGGTCCTTATATCTGATATCACCAGGGCCCCAATCACCGCCATAGACATCAGATTGGTCTGCCATTTTATCAACTTCTCCCTGGGTTTGAATAATTCCTGCGGTTTCATATCCCCATATCTCTCCATATGTTTTTCCGACATACCAGTTATCAATGGTTCCGTCTGGATTTCTATATTTAGTAATATGCGTTTTATAATTTCCCAAATTCACTTTAAGATTATAAGATAGGTTGTTTGTTATATGGTCTCTCCAACTAACAGCCAGTTCAAAACCTTTGGTCTCGAGTGTAGCATTGTTTTCCAGAGGAGCGGCTGTACCTAGCACAGCCGGGAGGTCCTCGGTCGGGCCAAACATATCGCTGGTCGTTCTTTTGTACCAGCTAAAATTAAGGCCCAAACGGTCATCAAGGGCCCTTGCATCCAGCCCAAGGTTTAAGGTGGTCACGGTTTCCCAGGTAATGGCTCCACTTACTATTTTGGAAGCTGTCGCGTAAGAAGGTCTTTCACCGTTAACTATCCAGGTCTCTAACTGGCTTTGTATGGGAATTGTGGGCAGGTATAAATAATTGGGTACATTTTGGTTACCCAGCGAACCGTAAGAGGCCCTTAATTTAATGAAGTTTACATAAGGAAGAACCGGCTTCCAAAAATTTTCTTTTGAGACAATATATCCTGCCGATGCCGTAGGGAAAAAACTCCAACGGCTGCCTTCCGGGAATCGGGAAGACCCATCCAGCCTGGCAGTAACTTGCAAAAGGTACTTATCATCAAAATTATAATTCAACCGCCCAAATGCCGCCCGGGTGGACCAATGGCCACTTCCTGCACTTAGTTCAATATCTCCGGTTGCCGCATTGATGGAGGGGACTGCTATAGATATCAACCCTGTTCGGCGACCATATAAACCCTTGTCCTGATTAAGTTCTTCTTCCGCCCCCAACAACAGTTTAAAAAAGTGTTTGTTAATATTTTTTTCATAAGAAGTTGTGGCATTAATTGTAAAATAATTCCTGGAATACTTTTCATTTACAGCTCCCGGGTTTCTATACCCCCAGTTAAATAAATCACCTGTAGGGGTCGGAATCCACACCGGTATCTGGTCTTCAGTGTGGTCGGAAACATCAAATATATAGTGATAATGTATATTCGTTTTCCACCCTTTTACAGGCTCTAACTCCAAACCAAGATTTAACAAAAGATTATTCTCTGTAGTCTTATCCCTGCCGCTCTTTTTATAAGACACGATTACTGGGTTAGCCTCTGTTTCTCCATCAGCAAGATACCAGTAATTAATAGGCGAAAATTTATATACCATCATAATATTACGCCAGCGATCTCTTCTCCCTGCTACGCCTAATGGAAAATCGATCTTCGTCTGTGCGTACCTTACTCCAAAATCAAGTTTGAGCCAGTCCGTAGCTTGAGAAGTTATATTAGAGAGGAAGTTATATCTTTTATAAGAATCATTACCCCACCTGTACGTTCCCTGCCGGTTGAAATATCCACCTGAAACATAAAATTGCGTGTTACCCTCTCCGCCACTCAAGCTAACCGTATGTTTATTGGAAAAAGCCCAATGCTTAAAAAATATTGCCGGCCAGTTATAATTGGCATTCCCTTCCATCCTTCCATTGAATATACTTGTGGGCGGATTGGCTGTATCATAAGGAGGGGTATAGGTTCCGTTTAAATAGCCATTAATCCTTTTCATTTGTTCTTCCGGATAGGCCGGTGGCAATCCTGAATTGGCCTGCATTTGGTTAAATGCCACCCCCCATATATTAGAAGGATACATGTCAGATACATGAACCGGTCTTGACCAGTCAAAGTTGGCATCATAATGTACTTTTAGTTTACCTTTTTTACCCTGTTTTGTCGTGATTAACACCACGCCAAAAGCAGCTCTGGAACCATAGATAGAGGCTGCAGCAGCATCTTTCAGGATCGTTACGCTTTCAACGGATTGCGGATCAAGGTTGTTCGGATTACCTTCTACGCCATCGATGAGGATCAACGGACTGGAGCTTCCGTTTATGGTTCCCAGCCCCCTCAAGTTCCAGGTATTATCTGCTCCAGGCTCACCAGCTCTTCCATTATTTTCGATAGTCAGATTAGGAGATTGCCCCATAAGTAAATCGCCTAGCGTGGCGCCGGGTCTATTTTCCAATTTATCACCTGAAACCACGTCTACAGCCGCGGTAAGGTTCTGGACCTTTTGCGTGGTTCCATATCCCAAAACGACCAATTGATTTAATCCTTTCGAGGCTGGAGGTAAGGCGATCTGAATTTTATTTCTGTCACCCACGCTAATTTCCCGGGTCTTATATCCAATGGAAGAAACCACTAATACTGCATCATCCGGGACGGTCAGTTGAAAGCGTCCTGATCCATCCGTAATAGTTCCTGTATTACTTCCTTTTACCTGAATAGATACCCCTGCAAGCGGCCGGCCTGTTGATGAATCGGTCACCTGGCCCTCAATTTCTGTTTCAAGGACCAATTGAGCTGGTTGTTTCTGATTTTGAGGCAACCGGGGCTTTACGATAATAATATTGTCTTGAACCAGGAAAGTCAGCGGTTGATTGGCAAAGCACTGATTAAGCACTTCAATCATATCCGCATTCTTCAGATCAAGCGTTACGGGATTTGATTTCCTGATATCTTCTTCCGCGTAA
>CAYXRN010000279.1:0-2806 GCA_964467635.1 uncultured Chitinophagaceae bacterium
CCAGTATTACATTCTACTTTACTTTCTTCTTTACTTTTCTCTATATTATCTTTTATAAAATCAATACGGATCGCTTCCTGAAGCGAAGATCCATTCGCAAGACATTCAATCTTTACGCCAGGGGTAACCAGAGAGATAAGTTCGCCTCTGATATTTTTTAATCTGCGAATACTGTCTTCCTTTAATTTTAAATAGTATTCATTGTCCATTAAAGGAACATCTGTAGCGACCAAATTATAATAAGAATGATATAATATCAGCCTGGTAACCGGTATTTGACTGGTAAGCATTGCTGCATATTTTCCTGCATTTAAAGCGGCTTCTGAGAAGTCGGTAGCCAAAACAATCGTTTCCATATACTGGTCTTTTATTTATGAATAGTGTTTAAAAATTATTAACTCAGTAAAGTTAGAGGGTGCTTTTTTCAAAAAGAATGATCAGAATCATTAACGAGAATGTTCGTGGTCATTTTTCACTAACATAAGGGCAGGTACCTTTACATCGAAAATTTATTATTTACTTAAAAACTGAAATTATGAAACTGCTAAAATCAAATTCGAATCTGTTACCTTCAGTCTTTTCCAATCTGTTTGAGATGGATAAATTCTTTGACGGTTTCCCTACATGGGACAACGATGCCTGGCTCCCCGCAGCTAATATTAAAGAGGACGACAAAAGCTATGAGATTGAGTTGTCTGTTCCGGGGATGAAAAAAGAAGACATTACTCTAGAGGTGGAAAGTGGCTTACTATCCATTTCCGGGAATAGTAGGGAGGAAAAAGAGGAAGAAAAGAGCACATATCTTCGAAAAGAATATAAGTCAAGTTCTTTTGTCCGTTCCTTTGCTTTGCCAGAAAACGCAAATGAAGATGACATTGCAAGCCAGTATGAAGATGGTATTCTTAAAATTAAGGTGAACAAAAAGGAGGCTACCTTAAAAAAGAAAAAGAAATCAATAGCCATCAGCTAAAAAACAGATGAAATGAAGGTAGCTTTTTTCAGCGCCAGAGATTATGATATTGCCTATTTTGACGGTAACCGGTCCCCTCATCAATTTACTTTTATAAAGGAAAAACTTGATCCGGTTACCGTTTTTCTCGCGAAGGGCATGGATGCAGTTTGCATTGCTGCAACGGATTTAGCAGATAACGCCGTTATAGCTGCAATCAATAAACTGGAGATCAGATTTATGATGGTTAGGTCCTCGAGCCTGGATAAGGTGGACACCAATGCTGCTGATAAGGCAGGTATTGTGATAAAATATCTACCCGGCTATTCTCCACAAGCCATTGCCGAACATGCGGTAGCGCTGTTGCTTGCCCTAAACCGGAATGTTCATCTGGCCTACGAAAGGATCATGAAAGGGAATTTTTCGATAGAAGGTCTGATGGGCTTTAATTTACGCGACAAAACAGTGGGTATCGTAGGGTTAGGGAGAATTGGGCAGGTCTTTGCTAATATTATGAAGGGATTTGGATGCCATATTATTGTGAATGATACAAAGCAAAACGTCAACATTACACATAGCGATATGCAGTTTGTCAGCCTTCCCAAATTATTACAAAGTTCGGATATTATCAGCCTGCATTGCTCATTAAATGATACCAGTGGAGCGATCCTTAATACACAAACACTCCAATTGATAAAACCGGGAACCTTCCTGATAAATACGGCCCGCGGCAAGCTTGTAGATACGAAAGCAGTATTGGAGGGATTGAACAATGGAATTTTGGGAGCCTACGGAGCAGATGTGTATGCGCAGGAACATCACTTTTTTAATCAAACCTTTGAATCAGTTAACGATTTGAATGATCCTGATCTAAGAGCCCTTATACAGCATCCACGCGTATTGTTGACCGCACGTCAGGCTTATTTTGCCAGGGAAGCCATGAAACAAATGACGCGTACTGTGATCAAAGAGCTGACCTACCAGGAAAGTTTATCCGGTAGTTCGACCGATCGCTTAATGATTTAATTGTAGGATATCGGGAGAAATTAAAAGTACTATTTTATAAGGCTTAATTCATTTTTTATGAAAAAGATACTTGTTCCGACTGATTTTTCAGTAAATTCAAAAAGCGGTATTCGCTTTGCCATTCATTGGGCTGATCAACAACCACTGCAATTAGTATTCATTCATGTACTTCACATTTGGAGTGAAATACAATGGTCAGATTCCTACTTTACAGAATATGCCAGGGATGAGGAAAATAGTTGTAAAATAAAATTGGAAAAATTTATAACTGGCATATATAGAAATATGAATGTGACCCCGGGGAACCATTCCTTTTTAATTGTGCAAGGTATTAATGCGGGTGTAACCATTATGGATTATTGTAGAAACAACAAGGATATTGATTTTATCTGCATCAGTACCCGCGGTGCCGGAAAGTTTAATAGAATACTTGGAACAAATACGGGTAACCTGATTACAAAGTCGGAAGTGCCGGTACTTGCAGTTCCTAAAACTTACAGAGTTACTAACATTAAAAAGATATTATATGCCGCGGATCTACAGAATTATTCACAAGAGTTAAAAAAGGTCCTCGATTTTTCATTACCATTTAAGGCGTCTGTTGATGTATTGCATATTGCATGGCCACATGAAATTCATTTTGATAAAGAAACAATTGAATCTGCATTTAAGAAGCAATATAAATATACAATTAAAATACATTTTGTGGAAAATGATCCTAATTATTCACTGATTGGAAATCTGCAAAATCAGATAAAATTAAGGAAGCCTTCTGTTGTAATAATGTTTACCAACCAGTAAAGAACATTCTTCCAGAAACTTTTCCTATCC
>CAYXRN010000280.1:0-1053 GCA_964467635.1 uncultured Chitinophagaceae bacterium
GGCGGAGGTGGCATTAATGTGGCCAAAGCGATAAAAAAATTAGGGGGTAATTCTGTATTGGCAGTTTATCTTGCAGGGGGATATCCGGGCATCATTTTAAACTCTTTGGTTCAGGAAAGGAATATAGAATCAAAGATAATCGAAACTGACGTGGATACGCGTGAAAGTATAATGATTGTTGATAAAGCTACGAATCTTCAATATCGTTTTATTACACCAGGGAATCCTGTGAAAGAACACCATTGGCGGCAATGTCTTAAAGCTGTTGAAAGTATAAATGATTTCGGTTTTTTAGTTGTGAGTGGAAGTATGCAGGCTGGCTACCCTGATGATATATTTGAACAATTAGCGGAGATAGCTAATCAAAAAAAGGCAAAGCTTATTATTGATATTCCCGGTGAAACATTTAAAGCTTATGCGATAAGAGATGTGTTCCTTTTAAAACCAAATCTTAATGAATTAAGTGTGCTTGCCGGCAAAGAAGAATTGCATGGCAATGAAATAACGGATGCTGCAAAAGGTATCATTTTAAGGAATATTTGCGAGGCCGTGGTTATTTCGATGGGTGCAGCGGGGGCGTTACTGGTTACGAAAGACCTAACTGAACAATTTATGGCACCGCCGGTAAAACGCAAAAGTACTGTTGGGGCCGGAGATAGTATGGTGGCAGGGATTGTAATGTATCTGTCGGCCAATAAGGGTATTAAAGAAGCTGTTCGGTTTGGGGTAGCCTGTGGTACGGCGGCAACGATGAATGAAGGAACACAGTTATGTAGCCGTAGCGATGCAGAAGAATTATATAAAGCGATGCTTAAGTAAGGGGTATTGACATTGATATGATTATTGACATCAATTATAATTAAATGAGTTCCTTCGTAAATTCAAGGAGAATTTTCTATCCTGTATTATTTTCAATAAACTCACTTATATAAATTCTGAAAATAAGTACGATATAGTTCAAAAGCAAAGGACCAAATATAAGCCCGATAAATCCAAATAAACCCAAACCAACAATAACGCCCAATACCGTTTCTACTGGGTGCACATGTCCGA
>CAYXRN010000280.1:1063-2074 GCA_964467635.1 uncultured Chitinophagaceae bacterium
GTTTCTTCAGAATGGCAATACGGGATACATAATCAATATTTCCCGTAATGATCAGGCTATAAAGAAATAAGCCTGTAGCATTCCAGGTATCTCCTCCCATATACATAAATATCACTAATGGCGCCCAAATGAGCGTAGTTCCGACCACAGGAAAAAAGGCAAAAATACCGGTAAGGAACCCCCACAAAATATAATTTTCCAGTCCAAAAATTAAATATCCGATCGTTGCCGTAATACCCTGAATTATGGAGATCAATGGTATTCCTAAAGCATTTGCTTTCACTAACCGTTTGGTATCTTTCGCCAGCAGTTCAATACTCGTTTTCTTTAGAGGAATTGTTCGTGTCAGGTAGGATTCAATTTCCTTACCCTGAACGAGCATATAGTACAATACAAAAAGAAGAATCGCCTGGTTGGCCAACAGGGTTAATGTACCATTTACAGGATGTGTCAGAAGTATGGATATTCTTTTCTGAAAATCAGAAAGTGTTTCTTCTGAGATGAGGACTACTCCAGCTTTTTGCTGTACACTATTGATGACTTCTTTCGCTTTCTCAAACATAGAAGCCGGATCGCTCAGAAATGGATGCAGTTGTTTTTCCAACAGCGAAAAAGTAAAATAAACCATAGAGACCGGCAAAAGGAAAAATACAAGAAGGTATAATCCTGCCGTCCATTCTTTCCTCCATTTACGACGCTAAACCAGTCGAAAGTAGCTGCTGCGCCCAAGTATGTACAAAGTCAAAGCGCCGAGTAATCCCGGCAGAAAAACATACAGTTCTTTAATCACAAGAAGAATCATCAGGAGTAATAACAACAGCAACAGGATCTGCCTGATCCGATGATTAAATTGAGGAGCCGAAGTCATAAAGGTATTATCAGTTCATGAAAAATATTGACAAAGGTTAAAATTAATATCACCTAAAATACCACAGAATGATCTCTATCATCTTTCCAGATGAATTTCATCAAACCATTTTTATTCGAAGACGAAGACCCATTGGGAGCGGC
>CAYXRN010000280.1:2084-2748 GCA_964467635.1 uncultured Chitinophagaceae bacterium
GAATTTGAAGAAGAAACAGGTTTGAAGCCACCTGAAAATTTTCTAACACTTACACCACTGAAACAAAAAAGTGGGAAACTTATATCTGCCTGGGCTACCGAAATGAATATTGATCCCAAAAATATACACAGCAATTTATTCGAATTGGAATGGCCTCCACATTCCGGTAAAAAACAAATGTTTCCTGAAATTGATAAAGCGGAATGGTTTGACTTTAAAACAGCAAAAGATAAAATAATCCCTGGCCAGCTCCCCTTTTTGGAAGAAGTATTAATGCTCCTGACTATTGATCATAATCATGCAAGTTTCTGATGATGATCATTGGTAAAAGCTGTTCTGTGATAGTACCTTTACATTAGTTTAATACAGGTTAAGTTGGTTAAGAAAGGAAATAGATATAGCTGTTTAAAGGACAGTAAACTATTTAACTCTATACGGAATAAACCGTAAATCTAGCCTAACTTAACCCGACTAAATAGAGTGGTACAGAATAACCGTTGTAAAAGACTATAAACTGTATCAGTCGCTATCAGGGCAAATCCTTTTGGATTTTGCCCTGATTTTTGTTTGATTTGTTAATTTATGGATTTTAGAATATTCTTATCATTTCAAAACAAATTCCATTATATGAAGAAAGGATTTAACATACTCGCCGGTGATGTGG
>CAYXRN010000281.1:0-2723 GCA_964467635.1 uncultured Chitinophagaceae bacterium
CCTATTTTAAAAAAGCCTATTCTAACCAACCTGAAGATATCAGTTTAAACAAAAAAGTCTCTGCAATGCGGAGACTTTTTTAATGGCATGCTCTTCTCCCAGCTCGGTTATTTGCCCCCACCCCTTTTCAACCGGTTAAAGCGCAGCCTACATTGTCAACTATGCGCTTTTAGAGAGAAATCGCTTGTTTCCAGGGAATAAAGTCATCCTGTCCAAGCTTCATTGCTTTACTGTCGTAAGTCCCGCTTGCTAACCCAATCATATATTCTAAAATGTCCGTTCCCACTTCTGCTACCGTTTTGTCCCCTGTAATAATGCTGCCTGCGTCCAAATCAATAATATCGGACATGCGCTCTGAGAGGGAAGTATTGGTTGAAATCTTCACCATTGGGGATACCGGATTGCCCGTTGGGGTTCCCAGCCCCGTCGTAAACAATTGAATTGTACAGCCTGCCGCAGCCATTCCGGTAGTGGCTTCCACATCGTTGCCGGGGGTACAAAGCAAATTGAGTCCCGGCCGGGTAGCGTATTCCGGATAGCTTAACGTGTCCATAACAGGAGAAGTCCCCCCTTTTCGCGCGGCACCAGCCGATTTAATGGCATCCGTTATCAGCCCGTCCCTGATATTTCCGGGGGAGGGATTCATGGAGAAGTCTCCTCCTCCGGCCCGGGCTATTTCAGCATACCTTCGCATCAGACCGGCAAACTTCGCTCCCACTTTCCTGGTTACGCTGCGATCTATCAACTCCTGCTCCACGCCGCACAACTCAGGAAACTCCGCCAATACCACTTTTCCTCCGAGCGCGACAAGCAGGTCCGCGCAATATCCTACGGCCGGATTAGCTGATATGCCGCTAAATCCGTCGGACCCGCCGCACTTCACTCCCACCGTTAGCTTATCAAAGCCCGCGGGGCTACGAGGCAGCTTATTGATCTCAAGTAAGCCAGCAAAAGTTTTTTTAATCGCCGCACTCAGCATTTTATACTCACTTGTCCATTTTTGCTGCTCAAAAACCAATAGCGGTTTCTTAAAATCAGGATTGCGCTTTGCTATCTCCTCCTGTAAAATGGAAACTTGCGCATTCTGGCAGCCCAGGCTCAAAATGGTAATACCGGCTACATTAGGATTCACACAATAGCCCGCCAGTAAGGCACACAACCGGTCGGAGTCGGCGCGTGTACAACCACAGCCTCCTTCATGCAAGAGAAATTTTATGCCATCAACATTTTCAAATACCCGCTTCTGTGGATCCTTCTTCTTTTCCGCTTCAAAAGTCATACCCTGCAAAGTATCAAGACCTGCGCCCGAACGATAGACCTCTGCCAGGACTTCTACTTGCCGCAAATAAACATCCGGCTGTGCATAACCCAAACCCTTTAAAAAAGCGTCTTTAAGCATGGATACATTCCTGTTTTCACAAAAAACCATGGGGATTACCAACCAGTAGTTACGCACGCCTACCTGGCCATCCGCCCGATGATAGCCCTGAAAGGTACGCCCTTGCCAACGCTTTATATCCGGTGGCTGCCATTCATATTCCTTTGCTTTTTCTCCAAAACTACCTGTGGAATGCCGAACAAAATCTTTTTTAATCCATTCCCCTGCTCCTATATCCTGAAGCAATTCTCCCACTTCCACACCATACATAACCAGCTTATCGCCTTTATATAAAGGGGTTCTGGCAAATTTATGTTTCTGCGGGATAGGCGTTTTGATCTGAATTACTTCCTTATTCAAAATCACTTCCTCTCCTTTTCTCAGATCAGTTAATGCGACAATTATATTATCCGAAGGATGAACCTGCAAAATTCTTTTCATAATACCTTTAAATGAATCTCATGGTTTTCCCATGCAAAATTAGACTGGTTCCATTTATGATTATAATCAAATATTACCGAATGTGTGTGTTATCTTGGCTTAGCTGCCTGCAGGCTGTCTCTCCATTTCCGGCAATTTCTGGTGATCCAGGACCAAAACTCCAACTGAGAAGCATAGCGCGTAAAAGAATATGACGGGCGGTGATGAAACATAAAAGTGTGTAATGAGTCCTGGCGTAAGCCTGTCAGGCGGTGAACAAGTTGTGGGGTATAGCGACTATCTACAAAAGCATCCTTTTCAAATTTTTTGTACCTTTTGTGAAATTTTCGCTTGCGACGTTCGGCTTTAGAAAAATAAGTGAAGGGATGAAATATGAATCCTAATCCAAAGGAGGGAGAGGCGTTACGGTCCGTAAAACGGGTTACAGGCTGATCCAGATAATGACTAAACGTCTGGATACGTTCCAGAGAATCTTGCTGATAAGACGTAAGCGCGGTCACATCTACCGGCTCTAGCTTCTCACGCTTGGAAAGAAGTGCTACATCCTGTATCACATATTCCAGCCGAGTAGGTACAACATATTGATCCGCGTAGAAACCGATATATCTAAAAATCAATATATCTTCCGGATTTGCCTCTATCCAGTAGTAGCCCGTGGAATCCGCATAAGTAGCCATGCCGGTGGTGGCATTTAATACGGTAGCAGGGAAAAGTGGCGCTCCCGTTTTAGCATCAGTTACGTGACCGGAGACAACCACCTGTGCATGCGCATTAAACGCCAGCATCGACAAGAGCAATCCCAGCAGGTACGAACACCGGATTTTCAAGTTCATCAACCGAAAGTACGCATTTAAGGCAAAAACGGCAGGCTTTAAAAAAGCTTGACCGCCTGGGTGATTACAAA
>CAYXRN010000282.1:0-2717 GCA_964467635.1 uncultured Chitinophagaceae bacterium
GCGGGTGGCCGGCATCATGGTGTTGATAGACCAGGTAAGGCTGTTCTCCGAAGCCTGTTTTTCTCATATACACCCCTGCAATTTCCATCAGTTTTTCCTTGTTTAAATGCCCTTCCGAAGGATCGAAATTGAGCGAAATATGTACGCTGTTTCGTTTAACATTTTCATTTAATTTCAGTCGTTTCAGCAGATAACCCAGCTTTATTTTCAGGCTCATATCATCTGCATTCAGGGGGAAATTTCCCGCCCCGATGCACTCCGCCACACCCGCTTTCACTTTGTTTTCGTTATAGTTGAAAATACGGTGCATGGAATGACCGGCTTTGATCACTGCAACCATATTTCCAGTATTTTTTTGACGTTATTGCTGACTTCATCTATCTTATTAAAAAGAATTTTTTTCTCTACTTTGTATGCCATCAGCCAGCTTTTAAATTCAGAAATCTGGTTGAGGGTATGCAGCTTTTTTACTGCCTGATTGAAGTTGTTTCCCACAGCATTGAGTTCGTGGCGAAGGCAGGTAAGTTCTGACAGTATGTCATCCTGAGAACTGTTACGATAGGTCGTTACAATGGGTTTTCTGAACAGGACACGGCGTACATAATCACTTAATTTGCGGCAGGTAGAAGCCTTCCATTTCTTTTCAATTTTTGCATATTCATCGGGGGTCAGACGCAACCCGATAATGCGTGTCCTGTTTGATTTTTTTCCTTCCATCACGGTTCATTTTCACGGTTTAAAATTCATTTTTCGTTTTGCAAACACCCTGCCCACGAGTTCCGAGTGAAGGGCAGCTATATCCGGTTGTTTAACAACCGTTCATCTTGCCGATTGCAGAAACGATGCAATCTTTCAGTATTTTGAATCTCTTTAAGTTAATTTTAGGTCTTACTTCCATAAAGAGGAATTGTGATATATTTGGATCAGCTAAACTGTTCGTTTACTCTGCGTCCTTTATCTGGGATTCTGAGTTTGATGTTTCTTTTTATACATTTCCAAAATTCATTATCCAGTCATTAAAGTCTTTATGGTTTTTATAGAGACTGCTTTCGTCTTTGTATTTGTTGCTCAGGGCAAGTGCGTAACGACTGCAATTTTGTCCGGTGGCATCTCTGTCCATATACAGTCTAACAACATCATGTTTTTCCATAAAAGTCCGTGCTTTTTCAAAGAAAGATACAGAGTTCAGCACCACAAAATCAAAACCGTTCTCAGGGATATTTTGATGGACGGTCTGAAAGGAAAGAAAGTCTGTAAATCCCTCAAAAACGACGACTTCATCCGCGCTGTTGTCGAAGGTCGTAATGCCCTTGGGAGAGCTGCTGCCTTTAAGGTAAGGATTACGTAGTTCAAACCCTCCAAAGTCATTTTTAAACCCTATGGCATAATAGGTCTTTTCATTGAGTTCATACCGAACTTCCCTGCAATAACGATCCGCTATTTGAAAAGGGATCCGCCGTTGTTTTAAATAGCGTAAAAGAGCCGGGGAGGAAAGTGTAAAATCCTTTAAAATCCTGATATGATTTTCTGGTTTGTGTTTAACAAAAGAGTGCTGATAAACAGGCTGGTGAAGAGAAAGATTTCCGCTCAAACTTTGCAGTAGTTCGGAGATGGTACAATGGTAATACAAGATAGCAAAATCAACCAGATCACCTCCTTTTCCAATGCCATGATCATACCACCGGTTCAGCTTGCGGTTTACTTTAAAAGAGGGTGTTTTTTCATCCCTTAATGGTGAATGATACCAATAATCATTATTCCTGATTTTCGTCGGTTCATATCCTACATTCGAAAGAAAGTGAACCATGTCTATTCCTTTGGCTTCTCTGATAGAAAGCCTTTTGTTCCTGAAATCCATAACCACACATTTTCAAACTCACGTTCAGTATTCAAATGCTAAGTTAAACAGATGATATGGAATTAACTGATCCTCATTATATTTTAATGAGGATACAATGAAACTTACTGGCTACTTTTGTACCATTGATTATTTAATTTAAAACGTGTGATTATGTTAACAACGAATGATGTGGCCAAGGTTTATGATACTATCTTGAGTATTCCTGGGATGAATGATACCGTGAAGGTAGATATGCGAATTTCCCGGAAAAATGTACTGTTATTACATAATGTGATTAAGCGCGGATTGTTGGCAAAAGATGACGACAAATCGTCCGGGCTGTTGGAAAGTATTTCCCAGGAAACTTTACAGGAATTACACATAATTGCGGATGACTATCTTACCAAAGCAGGCTTAACAGAACTTAGCGAGAAATTGAAGGCACTTGGTACGAAGTAGTTGCATCAAAATTATATTTGAAGGGATGTCTTTGTTGCAAAAAATCAATGTATCAATTCTTTAATGATTTATTCTGGAATAATCCATCCATCCTCTGCTCTTATATCTGGTATATTGTTTTCCTGTAACCATTTCCTGAAAGCAACTTCATCTTTCGGTATGAAATGAATGATGTCCCCATTTTCGAGCATAATCGTAAAAAAATCAGTTGCAGCCAGGAATTTTGATATCTGAGCTGCCGGATGGTCAAAACCGGGATAATGATTGGTTGATGTCATGGTTTGTGGCTTTTATAACGTTTTATCGACCTGTTGCCACACGAAAAGGCGCAGGCAACAACTCACCGCACTGAGGTCTTAGGAAACCCGGCAACGATAGGTGCGCCCACGCCGTAGCATGAGCGTTCTCCACTTACGTC
>CAYXRN010000283.1:0-2695 GCA_964467635.1 uncultured Chitinophagaceae bacterium
CACACATGAGTGAATCCTATCCAACATTAGAAGAAAGGGGTTATTACCACATTTATAACCGTGCCAACGGAAGTGATAACCTCTTTCGCCGGGAACAGGACTACCTGCATTTCCTGCAATTATATCAAAAATATATTTTGTCAGTAGCCGATACCTTTGCGTGGATGTTGATGCCTAATCATTTCCATTTATTGGTCAGGATAAAGGAAGGAATGGTGTATGAATATTCGAAAGAAGATTTTAAAAACACCATCGCTAACGCCGCCGGACCCCATCCCACAGATCCCCGCGCTGGTGCCGGCGGGTTAGCGGATCTTCCCGGACCGGCGAATAAAATAATTTCCTTCGACGATGTCAAATGGAGAACGATCCCCCTTAACTCGTCAGCGTCCTCCGCAGGTAGACCTGACGACGTTAAGGGAAAAGAAATAAAAAGGAAAAGAGCGAACCCAACCCGCCATTTTGGACATCTATGTAACGCCTATGCCAAATATATTAATGAAAAGTACCGGCGTCATGGCAGCTTATTTCAGAGGCCATTCCGGCGGAAGCCGGTAGAAAACGAAAGGTATCTCCGGCAATTAGTATTATACATCCATAACAATGCAGTGCATCACGGGTTTGTAAACAGTATAGCAGATTATCCCTGGTCTTCTTATCATCAGTACCTATCGTCCAGGCCAACATATCTGCATAAATCAGAAACCCTGAGTTGGTTTGGTGGTCTTACGGATTTCATTGCTGCCCATGATCAATATGCCGGTTATGATGATCTGATAAGCTGGTTGGAGGACGATTGACTTTTAGCGCTATTTATCATTTGGTCTTCCTGTAAATTTTAAAAAATGCAAACCCATTTAATGGAAATAACAATCAGTCATGCATCCATATATTCCATATTTACTGGACGACATTAAAGCGGCAGAACGTCCGTATGGGCCTGTTGAAAAACTACCCTCCGCCAAAACCTTTGAAGAAGAGATGGAAGAGATAGAACGCTGGGTTGCCGGTGAAAACGATCCGGAACATACCTTTGGCTATTATTGCGGGCTGGAATCCCAAAATTTTCCGCCGGCTGATCAATTAACGGATAAAGAGATCAGGCTTGTTTGTAAAGCCTTTAAACATTTATTATTTAGCTGGAATTCGGGTATTGACCTTCCCGATAAATTACCCATCCATTTGAAATATAAATTTTTGGTAAATACTTTGAACGAAGGTTTTACGGTAGTCAACAGCGGCTTCATGAATTTTGATTATTGCAACGGTTATGCCCCCGATTGCATTTTCGGAAAATATTGCAATTGTATTAAATATTGGAAGGAAGAAGCAGAAGATTAAAAATAAACATTTTCCATCACCAAATCACCACTCCATCACCAAATCACTCCACCACCACATGAGGCATGGAGATCAGCTATCAGTGGCATTTTAGAATAGAGCACATTCACCCCTTCTTTATAAATGTTCCGGATACAAATCAAAAATAGACTACTTTTGCTCTGAACTCAGAACAAAATAATGGAAAAACTGTTTCAATATCAAAACAACCTGCTGCAGGGAATCGGGGATCAATTTTTTCGCTATCCTTTTCGAACAATTCCCTGGAAAGAACGTTTCATCGGCATAAAAGGCTTGCGGGGCGTGGGAAAAACTACGATGCTGCTACAACACCTGAAATACAATCTGGGCGTTTCCGGCAAACACCTGTATGCCACCCTCGATCATCCCTATTTTTATACCCATTCGTTGTATGATCTGGCAGAATCTTTTTACCACGCGGGCGGGGGAACACTGCTAGTGGACGAAGTACATAAGATGCGCGACTGGTCGGGACAGATCAAGACCGTCTACGATGGATTGCCCGGACTGCAATTGATCTTTACGGCTTCTTCCGCGCTGAATATATATCGTGGCGGAGCTGACCTGAGCCGCCGCGTGCTGACCTTTTCCCTCGGCGGTCTGTCGTTCCGGGAATACCTGCACCTGTATCATGGTATACGCGTGGACCCCGTGGGCCTGGAGGACCTGCTGGCTAACCACATCGACTATGCAACGAAAATCACCGCCCGATGCAGGCCGCTGGCCCTGTTCAGGGATTATCTCGTGAAAGGATATTTCCCCTTTAGCCGGGAACTGACAGAGGAGAGCTTCGAGATACGCCTGATACAGACGCTGGAAGTAGCGCTTAATGAAGACCTGTCTTATGTGGAAGGGTATTCCGCAGACAATATCTTTAAAATAAAAAAACTGCTGGGTATCCTGGCAGAATCGGCGCCTTTTATGGCCAACATATCTTCCATTGCCGGTAAACTGGGTATCAGCAGGAATACACTCCTTGCTTATTTGCATGCACTGGAAAAAGCAGGACTACTGCACTTCCTGAACCGGGAAGGACGAGGCACTTCTTTGCTGCAAAAACCGGATAAGATCTACCTGGAAAACACCAATTTAGCCTATACGCTCAAACAGCAGCCCGAACGCGGCACGTTGCGGGAAACCTTCGCACTGAATCAGCTTAAAAATGCAGGCAAAACAGTCCACTTACCCGGGCAGGGGGACATTCTGGTAGTCGACCATAAAAAGAATTACCTGTTTGAGATCGGGGGCAAAACAAAAAAAGATAAGCAGATAAAAGGGATAAAAAACAGCTTTATCCTGGCAGACGATATAGAAACCGGCTTTATGAATAAAA
>CAYXRN010000284.1:0-2443 GCA_964467635.1 uncultured Chitinophagaceae bacterium
GTTTATCACCAAAGAAGGTAGCTATAAGATCACAATCAACAAGTTGTATGAAACAATTAGAATACAGAAGTTATAATACTATTCGACAGCAAAAAGACAACCCATGAATAAACTAGTTCTCAACAGCCTATTGTGTTTAGCTATAACGGCAGCGAGCTGCCAGAAACCCGCCGTAAAAGACAATACAGACTTGATTAATCAAAATGGATCTGATTCGGCGACCATAGAGATGTTTACAGACAAGGCCATGTATTCGCCAGGCGACCAGGTTATTTTTACCATCCATAATAAGCCTCCTGCAGGGACGCAGGTTGTCTATCGGAAACTGAATCAGGTGTTAAAGCGGGAACCGGTACAGGGTACTACCTGGACGTGGACTGCACCTGCGAATGACTTTACCGGTTATTTGGTAACGCTTGAAAACCATGAAAACGACCGGGAAAAAATTTACGGTGCTATTGCAGTGGATATTTCCTCTGATCCGGCACGTTTTCCGCGTAACGGGTTTTTATCCCACTACGGTAAGATGAGCAGCGCACATATCCGAGCGATCATTGATAACCTGAACCGCTTGCATATCAACTGGATTCAGTTTCAGGACTGGGAATGGAAACATCATCGTCCGCTGGCAGGGACGCCGGATCATCCCGCCGCTTCATGGAAGGACATCGCCAATCGTACCAATTATTTAACGACAGTAAAAGGCTATATACAGGCGGCGCATGCACATAATATCAAAACACTTTCTTATAATCTGTGTTATGGTGCATTGGACGATGCCGCTTCCGACGGGGTTTTAGCTGAATGGTATTTGTATACCGATAAAGAGCACACCAGCAGGGACGTTTTCAACCTTCCGTCGCCTCCCTTCAAAAGCGATATTTATTTTACGAACCCAGCTAATACCGGCTGGCAGCATTACCTTGCAGAACGAAATAAAGATCTGTATACCGTCTATGATTTTGACGGATACCAGATTGATCAAGTGGGTAACAGGAACAAAAGCCTGTATGACTATTATGGCAACCCAGTCGACCTTTCCTCCACCTTTAATCCCTTCATTTTTGCCATGAAAAAAGCGGCACCAGAAAAAAAACTGGTTATGAATGCAGTGAACCAATACGGGCAGGAAGGAATTGCCACTGCACCGGTTGATTTCCTGTATTCAGAAGTCTGGACGCCTAATGATAGTTTTGTTGATCTCGCGCAGGTTATTTTGGATAATAGCCGTTATTCTAATGGCCAAAAGCAAACGGTACTTGCAGCTTATATGGACTATGATCTGGCAGATAGCAAAGGTTTTTTTAATACCCCCGGCGTACTGCTTACCGATGCCGTAATATTTGCTTTCGGAGGCGCTCACCTGGAGTTGGGCGAACACATGTTGGGGAAAGAATATTTTCCCAATAACAATCTCCGGATGTATCTAGATCTAAAAAAAGCGATGATACGCTATTACGATTTTCTGGTAGCGTATGAGAATCTGTTACGGGACGGAGGGACATTCAATAAGCCTGTTCTCGTATCTGCAGATGATAAGATGCAGCTTAGCAACTGGCCGCCTGAATTGGGAAAGGTGTCGATCATCGGCAAGGAAATAGGAACTAGGGAGGTAATGCATCTGGTTAACTTCAGCCAGGCGAATTCACTTTTATGGCGAGATGCCGACGGTACACAGCCTGAGCCTAAGGTGATCAAAAATGCTTCGCTCATATTTACCAGTGAAAAGCAGGTACAACAGATCTGGTTTGCATCGCCCGATGTGAACAGAGGTGCTCCAAAAGAAATAGAATTTACCCAATCAGGAAATCAGGTGACGTTTACACTTTCCTCATTAAAGTATTGGGATATGATCGTTGTGGAATATAATTAATAAAGAGTTGATGTACAAGCATATTATAGGGGCGATCGCATTGGCGATCCTATTAATGGGTTGCCACACCAAAGACAGCAACCTTATTTATCAATCAACGGAATTTTCTGTCTATCGAGACCATGTCACCGAAGGGAAATATACGGCAAGAGCGCTTTCACGTAAGGAACTCGTTAGTGATTATGTCAGTCCCGGTGAATTGTTCAAAAGTCCTGAAGTTACTTTTAAATTCAGCATTAATGGCAATGACAATGCTTCACCTTCGGGAAAAGATTGCCGAATAATTTGTGCGGGAGGCGGTGGGAATTATGAAACACCCGTGATAGCATTCGGTGAACAGTATATAGACAGCTCTCGAGTGCCAGCCGACAGTTATCTGCAAAAAGATACCAGACTCACAATACGTGTGGATATGAACGAAGTATTAAAATCGTTTAAAGAGAAAGGATATTACGTTTGCTTCAATGGGGAAAAAATCTATAGCAGTGACTTCAACGGGGTATTTGTTGCCGGAAGTGTGCCTCCGCTTACCTGGGATTTTAACAACTTGCATGCACACAAGGAGCTGCA
>CAYXRN010000284.1:2453-2694 GCA_964467635.1 uncultured Chitinophagaceae bacterium
TGGTCCTGAACCCGCATCCCGATGAGAAAAAAACCGCTTCTTCCTGGAAATTATCTGAGGACATCAGCATGTTCCCCAGGTATCATTCCCCCGATATTTTACCGGATGCTTTGTACAACCTGGCATTGAGCGAAATGAGACAGGCTGTTGAGCCGGACAGCACGTTTCGTACGGGTAAAGAATGGGCAGGGGTTTGGACACGTGACATAAGTTATAGCATCATATTGTCTATGGCTGTACT
>CAYXRN010000285.1:0-2665 GCA_964467635.1 uncultured Chitinophagaceae bacterium
AGCAGATAAGCTATTATTCCAGCGGCATGAAACAACGGGCGAAGCTGGCGCAGGCCTTTTTTTCCGACGTGCCGGTATTGCTGCTGGATGAGCCCTGTACCAACCTGGATGAGGAAGGCACGGCGCTCTACCAAACCTTACTGTCCCGGTATGCCGGCAGCCGGCTTGTGGTCATCAGCTCTAACAACCCCGCGGAATACGAGGGTTGTGACGCGCATATCCGGATCACGGACTTCAAGTAACCCGGTTTACAGTAAAAATCAAACACTGGCGCTATACCTGCTGGCGCAAGGGATACAGAGCCATTCACCACCGAGCGGTCAAGCCGTTTGAGTGACAAAGTCAGGGCTTTTGTCATACCTTCGCCCTATTATAAAATCGGAGTTTCTTATCCATGCGTCTTGCCTTCAAAAAAAATAAAACCGCTCCCGTCTCCCCTGTTTCCGGAAAGGCCTCTTTATCCATACTGCTGTCGCTGAGCGCGGCTCATTTCCTGAATGATGCCCTGCAAATGCTCATTCCGGCCATCTACCCCTTATTAAAAACCAATTTTCACCTGACATTTACGCAAATAGGCATCATCACCCTGGTGAATCAGCTGACCGCCTCCTTGTTCCAGCCGGTTATCGGCAATTATACCGACAAAAATCCACAACCCTACTCGCTGGCCATCGGCATGGGGTTTACCCTCGCGGGACTGCTCTGCCTCGCTTATTCCGGCAGTTTCATTACCATTCTGATCTCTGTAATGCTGGTAGGCATGGGTTCCTCTGTCTTTCATCCGGAATCCTCCAGGATGGCCCGCTATGCTTCCGGCGGGCGGGCCGGCACTGCGCAATCGATTTTCCAGGTGGGTGGCAACACAGGTACAGCCATAGGTCCTTTGCTGGCTGCCGCCATCATTATTCCTTTTGGCCAGGCGTACCTGGCTGCTTTCTCCTTTCTTGCTTTCATAGCAATACTGATTCTCTGGAAGGTAGGCCGGTGGTTTAAAAAGCAGGACAGCATCCGCATAAAGTCGGCTTCCAACCTGGGGATGGATCACATCCGGCACCTATCAAAGAAAAAGACCTTCATGACCATGGGTATACTGTTGATCCTTATTTTCTCGAAATTCTTTTACCTGGCGGCCATGAAAAACTACCTGACGTTTTATTTGATCGACCATTTTGGCATCAGTGTACAAAGCTCACAGGTGTATCTTTTCGTATTTCTATTCGCCGTAGCCGCCGGCACGATGATAGGCGGCCCCTTAGGCGACCGCTTCGGCAGAAAAAAGGTAATCTGGCTATCCATACTGGGTGCCGCGCCTTTTGCTCTACTGCTGCCCTATGTAGGGCTGGTGCTGACCATTATCCTCACTTTTATTATCGGGGTAATCTTAGCTTCCGCCTTTCCCGCGATTATTGTTTACGGGCAGGAACTGCTGCCGGGGAAGCTGGGAATGGTATCGGGACTGTTCTTTGGCCTGGCCTTTGGAATGGGCGCCATCGGTTCGGCGGTACTGGGTATCCTGGCAGATGAAACCAGCATTTATTTCATGTTTAAAGCCTGCTCTTTCCTGCTGCTCCTCGGGTTGTTCGCCGGCTTCTTGCCCAAGCTGGAAACATCCGGCAACGACTAGTCCCTCGAGATCAGGGAAGAGAGCGGGTGCCGCAGGTTTTTGTACCCCACCATATCGACTTTAATGCTGCCGACGGTAATGGGACTGTTGACCCGTAAAGGGATCCGGTTAAGGTCATCGCTTACCCATACTTTCATCTTCTCTCCCCCTTCGAAAATAGTTCCCTTGATCAACAGGGGTTTAAAAACGATTGCGTGGAAAGTGCCATAATGGGTGGTCACCTTTTCTTTTCCCATATAACGGATGTAAATGTGATACACCTCGTCGTCCAAAAACATGCTGAAAGGGATCTTCTCTCCTATTTCATAGCTGTCAAAATCAATATTGCGGGCAAAATAGATTGCGCTGATCACGTCCTGGGCGCAGTCGGGCACTTTATAGGTACCGTTTCTTGATATGGCGATATTTTTTTCATGGTAGAAATCCACCTTGTTGTACTTGCTGTAGCTGCCTTCGTTCACATCCCGGATAAATTTCATAGGCAACATACTCGCCGTATCAATATAGGATTCATACCGGTCGCGCACCTTAAACACCCAATCGTAGGAGGAGAACGTACGGCCCTTACCCACCACGTGCCAGGCAGCCCGGTTTCTAAAATGCACCAGATTGGTGGTGAAGGTCACCTCTCCGGCACCGATATACATAAAGCTTACGTTGTAATATACCTTGTATTTCAGCTGTTCTCCATCCCCAAAGGCAAAGTTGGAAATGTCACAAAACCCCTGCGCAGACAACGAAAGCATGCCGGTTAACAAAAGGGATATAGATAGTAGAATTCGTTTCATTGTTTCAGTTTTATCGGAGCATTTTCTTTTTCTTCATTAAGGATTTTAATCCCGGGTAACAAAATACTGCCCAGGATGGCAGGAATCAGCAGATTGACCAGCCAGATGCCGAAAGTCGCTGCCAAAATGGCTACCTGGTTTGTACTAATCATGCCGAAAAACCAAATACTTAATTCTCCACGTATGCCCAACTCCGCGATGGCAATGGTCGGAATCAGGGCCAAACATAAATAAATAATAAAAAGCATCAAAA
>CAYXRN010000286.1:0-1702 GCA_964467635.1 uncultured Chitinophagaceae bacterium
CATTGCTCACGACCTGGCTACTTCCCGCGTCGTGATATCAAGATTACTGAAAATACTTGAAGACGATAAGAAAGTCTTGCTTTATCGCAACCAGATCAGGCTAATAAAAGATATGTAACTTTTGTAACAAACTTAAGGATAAAGTATGTCGTAACTTTGTAATATTAAAAATAAAAAAACAGATCATGAAAAACAGGATTTTATATGGCTGGAGCCCACGGCGCGCTTTATATCTCATAGGGGGTATCGCAGTAATTGTCTATGCCGTGGTTGTAAAAGAATGGTGGGGCGCCCCACTGGGAGCTTACTTTGCCCTCATGGGGTTATTTAACTGGGGATGCGTTCGGGAAACTGTGGTTATGAGCCACGCCGGAGATACACCAATAGATCGAATAAGGAACAATCCTATGAAGAAATAAAAACTGAATAGACATGGAAACTCAACAAAAGACATTCTCCGAAATGATTGCAAGCGACACGCCTGTATTGGTAGATTTTTCTGCTGAATGGTGTGGGCCTTGTAAAATGATGAAGCCTGTATTACATGAGCTCAAAGCCTTAACAGGCGATAAGGCAGTGATCCTAAAAGTAGATGTGGACAAAAGCCCGGACATTGCGGCTCAATATCGCATCCAATCTGTACCTACCCTTATTATCTTCAAAAAGGGAAAGCTACTCTGGCGACAATCCGGCGTTATATCATCCCATCAATTATACCAGGTTATTTCAAAGTATCAGGGTGGCGGTTCACCGGTATAAAAACGCTTCTCAAAGCAACCTGCATAGATCATAAAGAATTTGATCAAAATCATGCTGATCCGTGACGATCATCATCTCCATTGATTTGGCTTGCAGCTACATTTGTGTCATGAAGTATTGCTCAAAAAAGACGGGGCTAAATAAAAAATATAAATGATAACAGATATGGCACTCAAAACAATATTGCAACAATTAGGAAAAGAGAAAAATAATCCCTGTGTCACTATTTCTTTGAACACTCACAGGACACATCCTGATAATATGAGAGATAATATTCTTTTAAAGAATCTGCTCCAAGAGTCGAAAGAAAGGATAATCAAAGAGTTTGGGAAAAAGCCTGTCGCCGCTTTATTAAAAAAAATAACTACGGTGCAAAATGAAATTGATGTCAATAATAATCTTGATAGCCTCCATATCTTCTTATCAAACGATACAAAAGAAATAATACCCACTCCATGGCCATTGCATCAAAATAAGGTGCATATTTCTCAATCTTTTGCCGTTAGGCATCTCATTAAAGCCTATACGCGAAGTGAGTCTTACTTAGTGATGCTGCTTTCTCAGAATAGCGCTCATTTATACGAAGCAGTGAATGACGCGATCATTCAGGAGATTATAAACGATGATTTTCCTTTTACTGAAAATATCCAACCCATCTTCTATCCTGAGAAAACAAGCGATCCCGAGTACGTAGATGATCTTGTCAGAGGATATTTTAACAGAATAGACAAGGCACTCTTAAAGATTTATCATGAAACATCTCTTAAGTGTGTTGTAGTATGTACGACAGATAATTATAGTTTGCTTATGCAGGTAGCAGATAAACCGGGTATTTATTATGGTTATGTTCGAGTTGATTATAACAAACGGGCGCCTCATCAAATTGTAAAGCAAACGTGGGAATTGATAAAAAAAATTAGCCGGCAACGCAAAATTTCTGCTT
>CAYXRN010000286.1:1712-2656 GCA_964467635.1 uncultured Chitinophagaceae bacterium
TAACAGATCTGCAGGAAATTTATCAGGCAGCTATTGACGGTCGTGGCGACCTTTTAATGGTATATCGCAATTTTGTACAGCCGGTTTTAATGACCGGTGAAAGAACCTTTGACTTACTTGAAAATACTTCAGTGCCCGGAGCTATTGATGACATTACAAGCAATATAGCATGGGAAATAATCGAAAAAAGAGGAAGAGTAATTTTTACAGAGCAGATTGAGGTCGCGGACCTGGGTAGAATTGTATTGAAAACAAGATTCTGAAAATACGGTACACACTTCTTCACTTGTCAGCCCTGAAAAGGATATGGATTATTACTCCTCATTATGGTGTAAAAGTAGCCCTTAACAAATCAGTTTACTTTGACCATTATCAGCCGAAGTAATGATTTCTATCATGTAATAGATTGATAATGTAACTTATTTTTGTTTTCGTTGGATACAAAAATAGACTGATATGAATAGGAAATGAACGTTGAGACTGGGTCAATACGCAGGAATAAAGTTGTTTGTCCACTGGACCTTCCCGATCCTGATTGGATGGGTATTCCTGATGTATTCCCGGATGGGGCAAAACTTTGCCGAAGGAATAATGGGCATTCTATTTATTCTTACATTATTTGTTTGTGTGGTATTACATGAATTTGGACATGCGCTTGTGGCAAAAAGATTTCACATTCGGACCAGAGATATCACTCTTTATCCTATCGGCGGAGTTGCGCGTCTGGAAAACATGCCGGAAAATCCGAGGCAGGAGTTGCTGGTAGCGTTGGGTGGACCCGCAGTAAATGCAGTAATCGCCGCATTACTCTGGGTGTATTTATCCCTAACCGGTTCTATACCCGATTTATCTGCGCTTAAAACGGTCAATCACTTGCAATCCTTTCCATTTGCATTTAGCTTGCTAGCAGCTAATATTGTTTTAGTTGTTTTTAACATGATTCC
>CAYXRN010000287.1:0-2650 GCA_964467635.1 uncultured Chitinophagaceae bacterium
TCCAGCACTTCTCCCTTCGGGATATAAAAAGGATTAAACTGGATGGGGTGTTCTTCTGTATAGGTAAAATAATAACCGTTCAGCAGTTTACAGAGCCCTTCATAGCTGTGTCCCACATCTACGACCATGCAATGGGTGCCCTGCTGCACATAACTGTGCAGGATGTGGTTCATAAACATGCTTTTGCCGGAACCGCTGCCGCCAATCACTATTTTATTCCTGTTGGCGGTAATGCCCCTACTCATGGGTTCATCGGAAATATCTACATGTACCGGCATGCCGGTCAGCCGGTCACCCATACGAATGCCAAACGGACTTTTAGAAGAGCGGTAGGCTGTTTCCATATTGAAGAAGCAGCTGGCCTGGGCGGCAAAGGTTTGAAAGCATTCATTATCGGGCAGACTATTTTCGTTACCGGGTAGCCCCGCCCACCAGATTTGCGGGCCACCATCGGTTTCCAGGTGCGGAATGGCGTCCATACCAGCCAGAGCCGAAGCGGCCTGGTTGCGCAAATGTTTTAGCTTCTTTCGGTCGTCCGTCCAGCATACGAGGTTAAAATGGGCTTTGATGGGTTGCCTGCCTTGCCTGATGGCTTCATTCAGGAAGGCAGACGTGGCATCCCGGCTGATGGCGTTTTCTCGGCTGTAAGCGGATAAGGACTGGAGACGCCTTTGCTTGCTTTCTAATCGTTTCAGGGTTTTAGAAACATCCGCTATAACCAGGTATTGGTTATAAATATGATTGACCGGCAACAGTTGCCCTACCGGAGAAGCAAAGCCAACAGCAAACTGGGTTTTGTCGGTAGCGTATTTGTCATATGAGATGCGGGAGCTGCATTTTGCAGGAAGCTGCTCCGCATCAGAAAGGGTAAAAAGCTGGATATAGTTTTCTCCTACCTTCCATTCCGGTTTAAATACAATATCTTTTAATTGAGGGTTGTCTTCTTTGGTGTGTAAGAACAGGTATCTTTCCAGTAGCCCCGGTTTTTCTTTTGTGCCGCAAAGTTCATCTCCCTGGATTCTTCGCAGTCTTACAAAACCGCTGTCGTTCAGCACCCGTTTAAATTGGCCCACGGCATCCTGCAATTGCCGGATTTTCTTCTTTGAGGCTGTATTTTCCGGGACAATGCTCCGGCGCAAGAGATTGGAAACCGCCGAGGTGGCCGGTTTATCTTTTGCTTTGAGCGTAAGCATCAGGTAGCAGGAATGGTCAAGAAAAGGCCGTTCATTGAAGAACCGGTCGCTGCCGCGCTTCAGGAAATTGTCACCTTCTTTGGTGAAGTCAGCTTTGTAAGTGGATTCTACGAACCAGTCCTGTTTATGGAGTACACTTCCGGCTGGCAACAGCCTGATGGCTTTCAGCCATACCTGGTGTAACGCCTCATACTCAGTATTGGATAAGGTAAATATCTCCGGTAGCGTCAATTTGAAGGCCATGGTTATATCCCCGCCTTTGGAAAGCAGGCAATCTTTTTCCACTTTCCATACCGGGAACAACCGCTCCAGTTCTTTGCTGTTGTCCTTTTGTCCTTTATCCCTTAAAACTATAGCCGCCAGCACTACGCCTGCCAGCACCGTCATCACTGTTATCATTTCCTCTTGTTTGGCTGAGCTGAATAAATATTTTTCTTGTCCTGCAAATAATAGCTGAAGGCACCTGCCGGTAGGCCAGGGCTTTCATCAGCCCATGCTCGCCGTATCTGTGATTGTACCGGTATATCCCCGCGACGAGTCCACCTCCTGTCAATAGCACCGCCGGCAGGCTCACATATACCGGTACTTCCGCTAAGTACATGGCTGCAAAGGCAATTAGTAATGCCGCCAGTGCGCCTGCCATGTACCAAATGTATTGGGCTCTCAGCCCGTGAAATTCTATGGGTTTATTCACCCCTTTGTTGATATCGTAGGTCTTCCCTTTCATTGTTACAACCCCCGTCCTTTTGCTTTTTTAGGTTTCTGCAAAAACACCTTGCGGGTGTTTTTTCCCCTGTTACGGGCTGCCTGTTTTGATGTGAGCGTGCGTTGCCGGGCAATGACACGGGCCTTGAGGTTGTACCGGACAGGGTGAAGGTTCAAAAACCGCTGCAGCCCGATAGAACTTTGGTAGAACTCGAGCGCTTCATCCCGGTTACCATAAGGATATTTCATGGCTAGTGTGTCTGAATGCCGCATCATGGTGCCGATCGGGTCGAGACTGGCCGTGGTGGGTATTTCCAGAGGGACAGTGCCTTCAGGGATTTTCGTCCGGTTATTATTATAATTTACTTTAGTATGTGTTTTAGGATCATACAGGAACTGAAAACTGTTACCTGTTTTACTTAACGGCAACCCTTCCAGTTCAATACCCATTGTACTAAAATCGTCCTTGGGCCGCAACACCCCCAAACGGAGATCGACAAAGAAGGTGTGGTCTGCCAGCTCAATCGTTGGCAGCTTGCCCTGCAAACGGTCGGCAACGAGTTCGGGATTGCATTTTAGCAGGCAATCTGCTTCCGGCAGCTCTTCTACCGGAACGCCGTATTTCCTTGAAACACCGACGGGATCAAGCTTGACCATGTAAGGGATGGACGTGGCGTGTTGCCCCGGAAGTTTCAGCAGGTAATGGGTTCCCGCGTCTTTTAGTGAATCCCTCGCAATAAATTTTTCCGGCT
>CAYXRN010000288.1:0-2005 GCA_964467635.1 uncultured Chitinophagaceae bacterium
CATCCACTTTGCAAAGCTTAAATTTTCTAAACAGCCTGCCGTAACCGCATAAGCCGTTTTGTAACCCATATTACAAGCCTGATGGCCCAGAGCCTGAGCCAGGAAAGATTTACCGGTTCCGCTGGCACCCGTGATGATAATATTTTGTTTACCGGTAATAAAGTCCAGTGCCCCCAGGCGCTTAAACACATTTTTATCCAGATTTCGATGAGCCGTATAATCCACTTCCTCCAAAGAAGCTTTTTGCCGGAAGCGAGCGGATTTTCTCAAACGGTCTATCTTTCTGTTTTGCCGGTATTCCCATTCGTGATCTACCAATAGAGAAAGGTATTCATCTGTGTCAATCTCTCTGTTCCGGTTTTCTTTGATCTGATTGTAATGCAGGTCGGCCATAGCGGTAAGCCGCATCTGTTTGAGCTTTTCAATCGTTTGGTTGTTGTTCATTTCTAGTTGATTTTGAAGATTAATAGCGGTTTTATTTATAGTTTGAATACCCTCTGATGTTATCGTGTTTGGGAATATGAGATTTATTATCCTCCTGCTGTTCGTCATCAAATAAAGAGGCTGTTTCCATGTGGTTTTTCAGGATATTCTCAATGCGCTTGTAAGAGACAGCATCTGCCTCAAAAGCTCTGCGACAGGCCTTGTTTAGCGCTTCGCTTCCATATTGTTTATGAAGCTGGATGATACCCATAGCCCGTTTATAGCCTATTTCGGGATATTCTACTTCCTCTAATACAGAAGATACACAGGCTTTTACGTACTCGCCCTGACTGGTTGCCAATCGTTTAAAATAATCGGGGCTCCAGTCTGTATAAGCTTTATGAGTGCTGCTCAGATGTTTCTTGTTCGTATTGTAACTCCCCTTGACAGGATTTCGTTTATGAAGGGCTATACGTTCTTTGTTAAAGTAAATTTCTACTGTTCTCTGGCTGTAATGTATCATGGTGGACTTCCCAATGTAGCGGTAGGGGACACTATAAAAGTTTTTGTCCGGAGAGAAGTATACATGGCCTATTTTCTGCACTTTAGCTCGTTTGTAATCTTTGAGTTCAAAGGCTGTCCCGGGCAAAGGTTTTAGGTATCCTCGTTCCACAGACTGAAAACGTTCTTTTCTGCTGCCTTCCTGACGTTGAAAAAGCTGGTCGTTATAGCGATTCAGCCACTTTCTTATTTCCCGGTTCAATTCCTTTAGAGAGAAAAAAGTCATCTCCCTAAGCGGATAGTAAATGCGTTGATAGGTGAGGTGTACAGCGTTTTCTACCAATGCCTTATCCTGAGGAGCATAGCTGCGGGCAGGATTAATAACACAATGGTAATGACTGGCAAAATCCTTAAAGGCCCGGTTGATTTTAGGCTTGTATTTACTGGCCCGATTAACAGCCGACTTTAAATTATCGGAGACAATAGCCTGCGGCACACCTCCGTAAAATTCCAGAGCATGCACACAGCAGGCAATCAGGTCTTCCCGCTTTTGGCTTTTACAGGCTTCAACGTAGGTATAATGGCTATGAGGAAGGATGGCAATAAATACTTCTACCTCTTTTAGCTCGCCGGTAGCCTGGTTCACAATATGAAGGTGTTTGCCTGCAAAATCAATAAAGAGCTCTTTACCTGCCGGATGTTCCAGCTTTAAAGAGCCTTTTATTTTGGCATACTTCCGGTGATAATGTTCCATGAATTGCGTATAACTATAGGCATTATCCACATTTTCTTTATACTCATGGTAGTGATACAAAAAGGTAAAACCAGGGTGAAGACTGGCCTGTTTAGCCTTTTCCAGATAAAGCATTAACTCATTATAACGATCGTTCTTTATCGTAGTGTGTCCGGGAAATTGAGACCCGACGGCGGACTCAGAAAGCTGTAATAACGCTTCCATAGAATAGTCGGAAGCCTTAAACAGATTGATATACTGATTAACCGTGTTGCGGGAAATGCTAAGTGTTTTGCCTATCTCCCGGTTGCTGTAACCGTCTAAATGTAACTGAATAATTTGCCTTAA
>CAYXRN010000288.1:2015-2649 GCA_964467635.1 uncultured Chitinophagaceae bacterium
GCCTTAAATCCATTGGGTCAAGTTTATTTGCCATACTGCTTTTTAACAGTAAGGTAGTTTACCTGACCTCTTTAGGTGGTACGGTGAGCATATCAATAACAATATGATACGATTTGTTAATCGCTACTCAAACTGGGCTTCTTCCTTTGTGCTTCGAACGTTAATTCCATGTCGTTTTTTCTACTTTTTCTCTTTTCCAGTACCTTCTTTCTCATATCGGGATTGGGCTGATACAGGTTGTCGATCTGGTATAGATAATGTTGCAAAGCCTTGTCCTTTATCAGCTTCAGAGCACGGCACTTGGTATCATTGGCAATATACTGCACTAATTTTGATGTATGTTGTACAACATTGAAACAGTAAATATCAGAAGTAAATACGCCCATCACCATGCCTAATGGCCAGCGGAAATGATGAATATGATGTGTTCTCTTTTTAACCGCATTTTCCCGCAAATGAAGGGAACTAAAAATTCCTTATCTTTGATAGGATAAACGTTCTTTCAAACCTTACGGCTAAAATTGTTTGAAAATTTTTCAGAAATAAAAAAAGTCCGCTTCTGCGAACTTTTATAATCGGTTGATAATCAGTGCCCGGGGCGGGGGTCGAACCTGTCTGACTGGCGTCAGCCAGG
>CAYXRN010000289.1:0-2588 GCA_964467635.1 uncultured Chitinophagaceae bacterium
TTAGTGCAGCTATAGATAGTTTTAAAGATAAATATTACTATGGTCGCCGGCCAATGACAGCATTCATGCCTTCCTTCAGAAATGTCTTTAAACAGGAAACAGACTTCCTAAGAGGATATATGATAGCTTTTAGTGCTGGTCGGACAGGTTGCCAGAGCGGCAGCCATATGAAAGGGGTAGGAGAAAAGTTCAAAGCCCAGTTAACGGAACCGGGTCCATGGCATATTTTCATGATGATGCAGGGAGAAACAATACCAAAATATGAAAATCACCTGCGGTTGAGCAAAGACAAAAAAGATCCGTTTGGCATTCCTCAAATGATCATCGCTGTAGATTATGATGACAATGATGTTCGGCTGATGAAGGATTTTCTGGAACAGGGCTCGGAAATACTCGAAAAATAAGGTTGTAAGCATATTCACAAAACAGATACCCGTCAGGCTCCTGGTTTAGATGTTCATGAAGTAGGGGGTGTTCGTATGGGAAAAGACCCCAAAACTTCGATCCTCAATAAATGGAATCAGGTACATAGCTGTAAAAATGTATTTATAACGGATGGTGCTTGTATGGTTTCTACCGGCAACCAGAATCCTTCTTTAACTTTTATGGCCCTTACCGCAAGAGCTGCCAATCATGCGGTGGAAGATCTGAGAAAAGGAAAATTATAGGATTCCATTAATAGCAGGTTCTTTTTAGAAATTGAAATTATCCCCCTACCAATAACTCAACCTGCGCATATCCACAATGAGTGACAAGTATTCATTGTTCAAGTCCTATTCTTCCTGCTGCTCAAAAATCCCCTACCTTTGCAGTCTGATGCAAACCGATAAACCGAACATACGTGATTTAACCCAAGCGGAGCTGACAGCTTATTTTGCTTCAAAGGGGGAAAAAGCCTTCCGGGCAAAACAAGTGTGGGAATGGCTGTGGAGTCATCATGCCGGTGGTTTTGATGAAATGACTACGCTTTCAAAGAAAATGCGGGAACAGTTAAGGGCTGATTTCAGGCTGCCTTCTTTGGCTATTGACACGGTTCAGGAAAGTGCAGACGGGACCATAAAAACACGTTTTCGTTCCGTGGATTCCCATGTTTTTGAAGGAGTATTGATTCCGACAGCCAAACGACAGACGGCCTGTGTTTCTTCGCAGGCCGGATGCAGCCTGAATTGTAAATTTTGCGCGACTGGATATCTGGAGCGAAAGCGAAACCTGGGATTTGATGAGATCTTTGATCAGGTGGCCCTGATCAATAAGCAGTCGATAGCACAAGCTGGAAAGAAGCTGACCAATATCGTCTATATGGGGATGGGAGAACCACTGTTGAATTATAAAAACGTATTGCATTCCATTGAACGCATTACAGCTCCCGATGGACTGGCCATGAGTCCCAAAAGGATTACGGTTTCCACCTCTGGGATCACTAAAATGATTCATAAGCTAGCAGAAGACAAAGTGCGGTTCAATCTGGCTTTATCCTTGCACGCGCCTACAGACGAGAAGCGGACGAAGATCATGCCTTTCAACCAACGCAACAATATTGCTTCATTAATGGAAGCACTGAACGTCTTTTATGCCCAGACAAAAAATGAGATTACCTTTGAATATATCCTGTTTAAAGATTATAATGATGGTACGGAAGACGCAGATGCGCTGATTAAGCTGTATCGCCAGGTGCCAGTGAGAGTAATTAATATCATTGAATACAACCCCATTGATGCGGCTCATTTTGAAAAGCCGGACAAGGAAAAAACGGAAGCCTTTATGGCGCGCCTGGCACATCGGGGTGTCAATGCGCGGCTTAGAAAAAGCAGAGGAAAAGATATAGACGCCGCCTGCGGCCAATTAGCGAATAAAGGGAAATAACGGCAGCAGTTTGGTATTGAAAGCTCAAAACTATTTCAGTGGTAGCCATAGGGCATATTTCCGACCTGTTGCAATGTGCTTGAAAAACCTACAGCAAATTTTAGGCTATATAGTGGCCTTTGTGTATTGGGATAACTCGTCAATGCATTATTATCCTGCTGAAAAGCAGTAAATGTATTAAAATGAAAAACAGATCACACCAAACGGGACAATCGAAGGCATCCAAAAAGCCCCGCCCTTTTGCTAAATTTGAAAAAAAGAAGCCTGCTGCGGGCCGGAATTGGGAGAAAAAAGAAGACCGCTCTTCTTACTCGGACAAATTTGGTAAGGGGAAGAGGACATCCCCGAAAAAGAAGCGGGATGATTTTCTAAGAAAGGAAACTACGGCGGAATTTCCGCTGAATAAATACCTTGCACACTGTGGCGTATGTGCGAGACGTAAGGCAGTGGAGTTCATTAAGGCGGGAGAGGTAAAAGTCAATCGAAAAGTTGTTCTCGAACCCGGGTATAAGGTCAAGAAGGGCGATCTGGTCAGTTTCAAGGGCGAGGTGCTGGAAATTCAGCAAAAAATGGAATACCTGCTGTTGAACAAACCCAAGGACTGTCTCACGACTACAAAAGATCCACGCAACAGGCGTACCGTAATGGAGCTGGTTCGTAATGCCACAGATGAGCGTGTATATCCTGTCGGGCGGTTGGACCGGAATACCAGCGGTTTATTATTG
>CAYXRN010000290.1:0-2570 GCA_964467635.1 uncultured Chitinophagaceae bacterium
CATCGTATGCATACGGAAGATCAGGAAGTGTAAAAGCCATAATCTATTAAATTTTTAAAATGATTAATAAAACAGTTGCAAAGTTATTCTAACAACAATGAAATGCAAAAGTTGTTTAATGGGCGCATAAAGTTATCAATGGCTATATTGAGCCGTTAGTTCCTGCTCGTTATCCAATGCTTTGCTATCTTTGCATCAATATTTCGCATTGGCCGAAGGTCATTCATTAAAAACTACGTTGCTATATGTACAGAACCCACCATTGTGGTGCTTTAAGAATAGAAAACGCGGGAGAATCCGTGGTGTTATCAGGATGGGTGCAAAAAACCCGGGCATTCGGGGGCATTACCTTTGTTGACCTTCGCGACCGCTACGGCATCACCCAACTTGTTTTTGGTGAAGAGATGAACAGCCGCCTGGAAGAAAGACCCATAGGCCGGGAATTTGTCCTTCAGGTGAAAGGCACGGTTATCGAGCGCAGCAACAAAAATCCCAATCTGCCTACCGGAGCTATTGAAATAACCGTCGAAAGTTACACCATACTGAACGCTTCGAAAACGCCGCCTTTTACGATTCAAAACGATACGGATGGCGGAGAGGAACAGCGCATGCAATACCGTTATCTGGATTTGCGCAGAGCGATGCTCAAACAAAATATCCTTTTTCGCTATAAAGTAAACCGCTCCATCCGCAACTACCTGGATCAGCATGGCTTCCTGGATATCGAAACTCCTTTTTTAATCAAATCCACACCGGAAGGGGCACGTGATTTTGTAGTCCCCTCCCGGATGAACCCGGGTACTTTTTATGCCCTGCCCCAATCGCCCCAAACCTTTAAGCAGCTTTTAATGGTCAGCGGCTTCGACCGTTATTATCAGGTGGTCAAGTGCTTCCGGGATGAAGACCTGCGTGCCGACCGGCAACCGGAATTTACCCAAGTGGACTGTGAAATGAGTTTTGTAGAACAGGAAGATGTGCTTCAGCTCTTTGAAGGTCTGGTGAAAGCGGTGATAAAAGAGGTCTGCGAGGTGGAAGTAAAAGAAGCTTTACCCCGCATGAGTTGGGATGAAGCCATGCAGGATTACGGCAATGATAAGCCGGATATTCGTTTTGGCATGAAATTGCAGTACCCTGCCGAAGTTTTACAGGGAAGAGGATTTAAAATATTCGATGAAGCCGAGCAATTAATTGCCATTGTGGCGCCCGGCTGCGCGGGGTACAGCCGCAAACAATTAGACGAACTGACCAAGTGGGTGAAAAGGCCGCAAATAGGCATGGGCGGCCTGGCTTATATAAAATGCCTGCCTCAGGAAGACGCCGGACAGCCGGAGCAGAATTTCAAAAGCAGCTTTGATAAATTCTTCGACCGGGAGGCCCTGCAGGAAGTGGCCCGGTTCTGTAAGGCCGAGCAAGGGGATCTTATCCTGCTTTTGACCGGTCTTTCCGGCAAAACCCGCAAAGCGATGAGCGAGCTGCGGTTGGAAATGGGCGAAAGGCTGGGACTCCGGAAAAAGGACGAGTTCGCCCCCCTTTGGATTGTGGACTTCCCGCTCTTCGAATACAACGAAGAAGAAAAGCGCTGGTTGGCCCGGCACCATCCGTTTACCGCGCCCAAGCCGGAGCATATTCCCCTGATGAACCAGCCCGAGCGGTTCGCAGAAATACGGGCAAACGCCTATGATATCGTACTAAACGGAAGTGAAGTCGGGGGTGGTTCTATTCGTATTTTCCAACGAGACCTGCAGATGAAGATGTTTGAAGCACTGGGCATGGACCAGCAGGAGGCCGATGAAAAATTCGGGTTTCTCCTCGGGGCCTTTGAATACGGTGCCCCTCCCCACGGAGGGATTGCCTTCGGGCTGGACCGCCTCTGCGCTGTCCTGCACGGCAGTGAGAGCATTCGGGATTTTATTGCATTCCCCAAAAACAACATGGGTCGCGATGTGATGCTTGACGCCCCCTCCCCATTATCGGAAGCACAGCTCAGCGAACTGCACCTAAAAACCATCAATGATTGAATCTTATGAACGACTTCCCCAATACACGGCTGCCGGAAAAACCAAAAAAGAGATATCTTTTTTACCGGATTCTAGGATACATTAATAATTTTGTCGCCATTTTTTTTCTGTTCCTCACCCTGATGTCCTTCGCGATAACGGGCTTTCAATCTTCCATTCTGCTGTATCTTTTTATTTTCCTGGCTATATTGATCTATACCAATCTCACCGCCGTATTCGGCCGCCATGTGATGGTGCGGGGAAACAAGCTCAGAAGCAAGCTCAAGGACTGGATAAAGGTCAACGCAATCGTAGCGCTTCTGTTTGCCGGCTTTATGCTGGTTTCTATCCTCTTCGTATTTCTAGATCAATCTTTTGTGCAAAAGGTAACCGATATGTACGCAAACATGCAGGGCGTGACCGATGAGATGATTGAAAAGATGATTCCTATGCTCAAAGGGGTCATTGGATTTTTCGGTCTCTGCATGCTGATTTTGATCGTCCATGTGATTATGACTTTTCGTTACCTCAAAGAATTTAGCGACCATTTCACAAATAAGCAGCCAGGATTGT
>CAYXRN010000291.1:0-2553 GCA_964467635.1 uncultured Chitinophagaceae bacterium
ACAACCAGTTTTAAAAAATCTACACTCACAAGCCGTAAAATATTTCCAACGCCTGCCCCCAACACTTTGCGAATACCGATTTCTTTCGTTCTTCTTTGCGTAGTAAAAGTAGCCAGGCCAAGCAGGCCGAGACAAGAAATAAAAATAGCTATACCGGCAAAGAGGTTGAATAACTTTCCGGCACGGATATCTGATCTGTACTTAGCCTCAAATTGCTTATCCACAAAGCTGTAGCTGAAAGGCATATCACCTGCATATTTTTTATATTGATCTTTTACTGCAGCTATGGCTTGTTGGGCTTTTGTTGCTGTAGTTCGGACATAAAGAGTATTTCTGTCCCAACCATACTTCCACCATTGCGTAAAAAAGATCAATGGCGATATCTTTTTTCGCAAAGGCTTAAAGTTAAAATCTTTAACTACTCCTATGATAGTCCCCTTCTGATCATGAAAGCTAATCTGTTGCCCCGCATAAGGTGGTTTAAGCCCCATAGCTTTCACTGCCGCTTCATTCAAAATATAATGAGCACTGTCTGCCAAGCTACCTGAAAAATTTTCACCTTCAAGAAACCGTATTTTCATAGTGGGGATAAAATCTTCGTCTATCGGTGCCTGCGTAATGATCATATCATTATCTGCAGGCTTTCCCGGCCAGTCAATGTCACCGGTGGCCATACCATAGTTTGTAATATCATAAACTCCTGAAGCAGAAACTTCTAATATACCTGATTGTTTATTCATCTCATTTTTTATGGCATCTATATGTTTTTCTACATTATCAGGAAGTTTTACCGTAAAAACATAACTTTTATCATAACCCAGGTTTTTATTCCTTACAAATTGCATCTGGTGACTGATCACCAAGGTACTTGTTATCAAAACAACAGAAATGATGAATTGAAAAATCACTAATATTTTTCTAAATAAAGTGGTCCCTATTCCTGAAGTAATCTTCCCTTGTAATGATTGTATAGGACGAAAAGATGACAATAAAATAGCCGGATAAATACTGGCAGCCAGCAAAGTGCCTAAAACAGCGTAACCAATTATAGTCAAAACCTGGGTGTTTGTGAAAGAAAAATGTAATTCTTTTCCAGAAATATTATTGTACAAAGGCATGAGCAGCGTGATCAATATAAAGGCAAGCACAACGGAAACACAAAACAATAAAAAAGTTTCTGTGATAAATTGTAAAAAAAGCTGTTTTTTATTGGCTCCCACAATTTTACGAATACTTACTTCTTTAGCGCGGATGAGAGAACGGGCAGTGGAAAGATTCACATAATTGATGGCGGCGATCACCAGCAATAAAATGGCTACGAGCATAAATATTTGTACCATCCTGAGCACCGCATCATTCCCATTTGCACCAATAAGATGAATATCTGCTAATTTTTCCAGTCGAAATTGAGTATCGGTTTCATTGTTGCGTGCTTTCTGATAAAGGGAAGAAAACATGGATTCTACTTTTACCGGATCTGCCCCGAGTAGTAACTCTACATAAGTAATAAAAGAATAATTGCCCAGATCTTCATCTATAGTCTTCCAGTCAGAATTGCCTCCGCTTGCGGAAAATTGCTGTGCATAAAAACTCATAGGAAAAATAGCATCGTATTGTAAAGATGAATTCTCAGGAAAATCTTGTAAAATCCCCGTTATCGTAAAGTTATTTTTTTGAAAGACAATATTTTTACCTAAAGCATCTTTATTGCCAAAAAGTTTTTGTGCAGTAGATTGCGTAATGACAACAGAATTAATATTGGGAAAAAGCGTGGCTTTATTTCCTTTTATTAATTTAAAATCGAATATAGAGAGGAAACTGCTGTCCACAAAAGAAATGTCAAAGCCATCAAGTACTTTGGTACGGTCGCTGTTGCCAATTACCTGATCGTTTTCTGAGAAAGTTCTTACTAATGATTTTACCTGTGGAATAGACTGAGCAAAAACAGCCAGGGGTCCGGGTACGCCTGTCCAGGTCACGTTCTTTCCATTGGCCTGGAAATGGGCGCTTAGCCGGTAAATATTCCTGTAATCCTTATTAAACTTATCATAGCTCAACTCATTCTGTACCCATAACAGCAGCATAATACCTGTTGCCAGTCCTACGGCCAGACCACAAATGTTGATCAGGCTGTAAAACTTGTTTACTTTTAAATTCCGCCAAGCTGTTTTGAAATAGTTTCTGAACATAATTTTATTTCTGATTTATAATTCTACGTTTTACGTCATTGCGAATCCCGAAGGGCGGCTTTTGTGTGTTGGCCGGGGTGAAGCAATCTCTAAAAACATGAGAATGATTATGAGACTGCTTCGTCGTTCCTCCTCGCAGTGACGATTATTCCGACCGAAGGCTGTTTACCGGGTTCGCCTTCGCTGCCCGCACGGCCTGCCAACTCACGGTGATCAATGCTATCATTATTGCCAACGACCCGGCCACTGCAAATATCCACCAACTGATATTTATTCTATAAGCAAAGTTTTGCAACCATTTATTCATGGCCAGCCAGGCGATGGGAAGGGTCACTACAAATGCAATGCCTAGCAGTAGCAAGAA
>CAYXRN010000292.1:0-2543 GCA_964467635.1 uncultured Chitinophagaceae bacterium
AAAATAATTTTGAACTAACTGACCGGATAACTGTTAAGCTATCTAAACCTAATGGTCTGAAATCGGCAATAATTCATTTTAATAACTATATTTGCACCGAAATTTTGGCAGATCATCTTGAAATCGTACCAGACCTGGCCGAAGGCACTGATATTGAGATAGATGACACCAGAGTACGTATTTCTGTTCTTAAAAACAATTGAAGGTATGGCAACAAAGAAAAAAGCAACCGCTTCCTCCAAAAAGCAAACAAAAAGCACAGGGAAAACTAAGGGATCAACAATTGCGAAAAAGAAAACCGCAAAAAAAGCTGTTGCGAAAAAGCCTGCTAAGGCTACTCCATCTTCAAAAAAGAAAGCTGCATCCAAAACCGCGGCGCGGAAATCTGCTGCCTCCTCAAGAGCAAATACAACAAAAAAGACTAACGTGAAGAAAAAGACGACAACAACAGATAGCAAGACAACGAAAAAGAAAACGACCCAGAAGGCCAAGACCAACAACAAAAACGGCGCTTCGGCTTCCAAGTCTATAGCCTATAAGCCCAATCCATCGCTTTTGGACACACCAAAAACAGCGTATACACCCGGCAGGCGCTATAGTGATGCGGACTTACAGGAATTCAAAGAACTGATTCTTGAAAAGCTGGAAGCAGCCAGAAAAGAAGTCACTTACCTTCAGGGACTCATCACCCGCAAAGGAGAATCAGGCACCGATGATACGGAAAGCAAGTTCATGAGTGTGGAAGACGGCAGCGGTACCATGGAGCGGGAACAGCTCAGTCAGCTGGCCAGCCGTCAAATCCAATACATAGACCACCTTGAAAAGGCACTCATGCGTATTGAAAACAAAACCTACGGCATCTGCAGGGTTACGGGAAAACTGATCGACAAGAAACGGTTGCGGGCAGTGCCTCATGCTACCCTGAGCATCGAAGCCAAACAAGCCAGAAGCAAATAATCCCTCGAGAGGCACCTATTTGTTTTCTTTCAGCCACTTACCAGATAATATACGCAGGAGGTTACAAAATTGCGCAAAAAGGGCACCCGGGCTACCAATCGGTTTTGGACCCTGGGACGCCAGCCAAATTTATATTTATATATGGGATTGATCAGGTAAAACCGTTTCAGCAGGATGCGGTAATGCTGCTGTTTTAAGATACGCTCAAAACGTTCGATAGACAGCCCCGTATCCCTTACTTCCAAAAGTTCTTTGATGGTGGCAGCCTGCTCTTTGCCTCTTTTTAATAAGCCTTTATAAACAGAACGCGGCAGCAAGTGCATATAAAGGAATTTGCTCAGCTTTTTATTGTTGCAAATTTGCTGATGCCCTCCATAGGGCATGTACCAGGGAGGGAAACCGAGAAAAATGGCTCCATTAGGCTTCAGCAATTTTTTCAGATATCCCATGAGCCTGCCCTGTTCGGGAATATGCTCAATGGCGTCTTTAAGGATAATCAGGTCGAAAGCATGCTGAAAACGGCCGAGAAAATCAAAATCATAAATATTACTGGATATCAGTTCCAATGTATGATTATCCAGGGCCTCTTTTAAAAAATCCCTGGCCAGTTTGATTCGGTAAGGAACCAGATCTACGCCCACACAGTGGCACCCCCGCCGCAAAAACGGGAGCAATACGCCACCTTCGCCACATCCTACTTCCATGACTCTCATCCCGGCACTCAATTGAAATTTTTCTTCAATAAACGGCATGACGTAATTTTCCGAATTTTCTTCCTGCTGTCGAAAGCGCAAGCGGGCGTCCTTATGTTGCGGTAAACTCATAACTGCAAAGAAACACGAAAACCACAAATCAAAAAAAATCTTTTCTTTTTCAAGTTATCCACAGAATACCCACTAAATGCAAAATGTGTATTTTTTGAAATGTAAATATCCCTATCTTTGTTTATTCTAAAACGTATTTTCACCAACTAATTTTCTATTATCCATGAACTTTATTGTATCATCTTCTTCTTTACTAAAACATCTTCAAAATGTCAGTGGCGTCCTGAGTTCTAACAATGTGCTCCCCATTTTGGAGGATTTTTTATTTGAAGTACAAAAAGACAAGCTCATCATCACGGCTACCGACTTAGAAACCGTCATGAAGGTCAAGCTGGATATAGAAGCCAAAGAAACCGGAAAAATATGCATTCCCGGCCGCATTCTGCTGGATTACCTGAAGAGCAATGCGGATCAGCCGTTGACCTTTCACATCAATTTGGAAACTTACGCCATCGACATCACTTCGGATAACGGAAAATACAAGATTGTAGGTGAAAATGCAGATGACTTTCCCAAATCACCGGTACCGGACGAATCCACTTCTTTCACCATCGCCTCAGATGTGCTGTCCGCCGCCATTCACAAATCCTTATTCGCTGTAGGCAACGACGAGCTGCGCGCCGCGATGACCGGGGTATACTTTGAGCTGGAATCCGATGCGATCACCTGCGTGGCCACCGATGCCCACCGGCTGATCAAATACAGGTATACGGGAGTATCCTGCCCTAAAGAGGATCACTTTATCGTCCCCAAAAAGCCGCT
>CAYXRN010000293.1:0-2515 GCA_964467635.1 uncultured Chitinophagaceae bacterium
ATGAGTATGGAGGATTTCTTCATATTCATGTATAATATCCTCTGAAATAATAAGCTGATATTTACCGCCAAGAAACCTGTTCCAAATGGGTTTGAAGCGACTTCGTTTACCGATCGCTACTAACAATACATTTGAATCGACAACAACTTTCATCAAGCCTTCTTATAAGGCATTCTATCATGTGTTTTACTTAGCTCTTCATAATCGGCATCGGTAATGTTGTTCTTTTCTTCCCATTTTCCCTCTTCATCTTTATCAATATTAGAAAAACCTAAAATTTCGATATATGTAATAATAGAAATAACAGGTGTTCAATTGAGGACAAAAGATTACGGCCTTCATCGGGCAACTTGCCATTGAAGAAATCAATTATAGCGTTTGAATCTATCAAATATTCCTTTCCTATTCATCACGACTTTTAGCAACATGCTTATGAAGTTTTACAGCGGCATCATCGGAAAGGATGCCCCAAAAATGTTTCATTTTCTTCTTTGAAGGCTCTTGTTTTTTGCTATTGAGCTCCTCTAAGAGAAGATAAGCTATTTCTATTTCCTTACCCACATATTCTCCCGGTATATCCAATTGAATATGCCGGTCGGTCGGCCTGATTATTTTACGTAACATAATATATATTTAAGATCCATTAATAATGTACGCCTTCATGATTGCCTTTTACTTTCCATTTTTTATTGCTTTAATAGCCTCTTGTAGCTACATTTTGAAATGATTTCAAATTTCAGTATTCATAATAGTTTCCTTTCTAAACTCCAAGTCATCAAAAACCTTCACCTCTCGTTTTCCCAGACCTTTCCGCTTCCAATAAGCTCATATTGTCCCTGAATAATTCTCTTACCTTATAGCTCCCATGGATTTATTAATTCCAAATTGGGAATATTTTTGAGATCAGAGACATTTCGAGTCTTGAGTTTAAAGCCATTCACCATTGCAGTGGCAGCTATGATAGCATCGGGTAATTTAATACGATGGGCTTTATGTAATTCAGCCGCTTGTAATTTTATAGGCTGTTCGAGTCCATGACCATTGCATCATTAATAAAACCCTTCAATAACACGACGTCTTTTTTAGTAGCAGATTTCCAACAGAGCAATTCAATTTCAGTGATAGCAGAAATAACAGGCGGCTCCTCTTTTAGCAAGCTATCAATAAATACTTCCGCACCAAGATGAAACTGCTGTTGGAGATAATAGATTACGGTATTTGTATCCCACAAATGATTTACTCCCATTCGTTACGAAGTTCATTTAGTTGATGATCAATATCTACAGGCTTTTGTTTAGTCATAGCGCCCTTATATTTGGCTGTCCAGTCAATAGCTGATTCCCGGGCGACCCTATCTTCCCTGCGCAGACGAATGAGTTGTAACAACTCAAAATCCCGCAAAAGCTTTATAGCTTTCTTGTTGATAATATCAATTGTTATAGTTTGCATCAGATTATTTTATGTAAGTTAATTTATTTTTTATTTTCCTTACTATTATTCGTTTGTTGATCATAACTCCGCTTTTCCATTTTTAGCAACTCTTCAAAAAGTTTAATGGCTGTTCCATGGAAAAGTTATGTATATTTTCGACATTAAAGGCTCCTACATTTGTGGCACTTACACCACAATTCTCATAAAAATTATTGGTTTAGCTGAGTACATTATCGTTCCTGAATTTTTTCAGCCCTTCAAGACTTACACCTAAACGCATCAGCCACTTTACCTAATCGTTCGTCATCCATCTTTTCAGTTTGTTCCAACTTTGATATCGCCTGTTTTGTCACACCCAACCGTTTGGCTAATTCTTGTTGAGTAATACCCACCAATCTACGAGCATTACCAATTTTGAGGCCGATATGTTGGTTGGGTTCAAAATATGTCGTTTCCTTTTCCATAACACAGGGTATTTAAGCGTTTTTTTTATTTTTTATAAACAAATCCAATTTTTCACGTTCACTGTTGAGCAGTCGTTCATATAGTTCAACAATTTTATCTAAAGGATTAATGTATTGGTATCCTACTCCATCCTTGTTTATTGTTATACCTTAAAATTGCCATGAATCGTAGAATCCTTATAATGATTGATATTATATATAGCCTTTGCAATATCAAAGTTTTTAATCAATTTTGGGGTAACGCCTAAAACATTTTCAATTTCAGCAAGCATCTTTCCTCAATAACCGGCTGTTGCTCAATGGCTGAAACCTGGGACTGTAAGATACCTAAATCCTTCGCCATTACTTCCTGCTTGATGCCAAGGTAAATCCGTATCCGTTGGGCATTTCGTCCCTGATGATTGTCTTCCAGGGATTCCATAACATCTAACTTATCATGTTCCTTCATAAAAAAAGTATTTAGGCAAATACAATAAAAAAACAACTAAAATACGGTAAAAGCCAATCTAAAAACCCAAATAAATTTGAAATTATGCTATAATTTGCGCCCATGGCCAATATTATCTGGTCTTCCTATGCAAATTACAACTTTTATGCATAAAATCTACCACCATCACGAA
>CAYXRN010000294.1:0-2514 GCA_964467635.1 uncultured Chitinophagaceae bacterium
ACATTGAGTGATAACTTAACCGACGGCACATTGAAAACGGGAATTCCAGCTTATCAAGGAGAACACCCTAATCCGGGTGATGTTAAATACAAAGATTTGAATGGTGATGGAGAGATATCGCCTGGCGCAGGAACACTGGATAATCCGGGAGATAGAAAAATTATCGGTAATACTACCAGACGGTATCAATTTGGTTTGCGTGGTTTTGCCTCCTATAAGAAGGTGGATCTGAGTTTTTATCTCCAAGGTGTAGGAAAGCGCGATCTATGGCTTAATAACAATCTTACGTTTCCTTATATGAATCGTTTTTCTACTATCTATAAGAATCAGTTGGATTACTGGACAGCCGATAATGTAAATGCTTATTACCCGAGAAACTATCCCAGTTCAGGAGGGAATTATGGCGTGAGCCGTCAGGTACAGACTAAATATCTATGGAATGCTTCGTATTTGCAAATCAAGAATATTACATTAGGTTATACTATTCCAGCTAGCATCCTAAGTCGGTATGGCATTGAGAACTTCCGATTTTTTGTGTCAGCAGAGAACCTTGTGAAATTAGATTCCAATCCTCCAGAGATACAAACGGAAGCAACTAACTATGGCGAAGGTGGATTTTATCCATACCTTCAGAAGTTTACAGCAGGAATAAATGTATCATTTTAACACAACTTAAATTCTCTGTCATGATTTTTAAGAAAATAAAAATAATATATCTGGTTGTTGCCACGGGTTGTTTGTTAATGACCGGATGTGTGGATAATATACTCGATAAGACGCCGCGCTTAAGCTTTACTGCGGATAATGTATTTTCAGATTTTAACAATACGCAAAATTATGCCCTGGGACTTTATACTATTTTTCCCGGTTATGATTTGAATACTATTATTGATGAATTTAACGGCGATCTTATGGTTAGAAATAGAACAAGAACCGGTTCGGATTGGATATGGAATAGGGTAACCGTACCGGCATCATCGGGTAACTGGAATTTCACATTTATTCGAAAAGTAAATTTGATGTTGGAAGGAGTTGCGAATTCGAACATGTCTCAGGAGGAAAAAGATCATTGGAAATCTATAGGATATTTTTTTAGGGCATACGATTATTTTAACAAGTTGAAAGATTACGGAGCAGTTCCTTGGGTTGATAAAGTGGTAAAAGAAACGGATAAGGCTGTTTTATATGGCCAGCGCACTCCCAGGGATACCGTGGCAAATAATATTCTAAGTGATCTGCTTTTTGCCGAACAACACATTTTGGCGCCCGGCACCCATGGCATTGTTGAAAATTCGATAAGTTCGGATGTTGTTCGTGCGTTAATTTCCCGATTTGGACTGTTTGAAGGGACGTGGCGAAAATATCATAAGCTGGAAGGAGAGGATAAATATTTACAAGCCAGTTTTGCCGCTTCAGAACAGCTTATTAAAGATCATCCTGATCTTGAGCCGAATTTTGGAAAACTGTTTAACAGCGAATCACTAAAAGGGATATCGGGGATACTTTTATACAAACAATACGAGATGGGTATATTGGTTCATTTAGTCACTACCTTTACGATGCGCAGTTCCCAGAGTTATTACGATATTACAAAAAAAGGAGCAGATAAATTTTTGTGTACGGATGGCCAGACTCGTTGGACCAGTCCTTTATTTGCAGGAGATAAAGATCCCTTCGCCGAATTCAGGCACAGGGATCGTAGAATGTACTACACCATTCTGGCTCCCTATCGGGTGGATTTAAAGGATAAATATTCATGGGATTATACCGGTAATCCTGGAGACAGAGAATTCATTGATACTTTGGAAGAGATTTCCGATTATCAGCATTTACCGGTAATAGCTCATAATGGACTCGTTTTACAGGTATCTCCCCATTTTGCTGATTACAATGAAGGAACCTCTTGGGCAGTTTCTTATACCGGTTATTCACTTTTCAAGTTTTACAACAGGATCCATGATATTAGCAAGAAGGATATTACCGATTATCCCATTTTCAGAATGGGAGAGGTGCTGGTAAATCATGCTGAAGCTGCGTGGGAACTGGGAAAATTTAATCAGGAAATCGCAGATAGGACAATTAATAAACTTCGGAAAAGAGGTGATGTAGCTCCCATGGTAGTTTCCAAGGTTACTTCCGGTTTTGATCCTACAAGGGATCCGGACGTTGGTCCGGTTTTATGGGAAATCAGAAGGGAAAGGGCTGTCGAACTGATGGGAGAAGGTTTTCGGTTTGATGATTTAAGGCGTTGGAAGAAAATGAATTATACGGATGAACCTAAGCAGGGCCGCTGGATCAGGAGTGAAGATGTTGCCGGTAGAATTCCTATACAGAATGATGCTGATGAAGGGTATATTTCATATCTGGGAACCCCTCCGGCCTTTCCTGATTATTACTATTTGTACCCTATACCAAGTGATCAGATCGCATTAAACCCGAAAATCAAACAAAATCCTGGCTGGTGAGTGTCACGAACAACAAAGTTCTTTAGCAATGGAGTTGGTGCTATATAAA
>CAYXRN010000295.1:0-2509 GCA_964467635.1 uncultured Chitinophagaceae bacterium
TCTACATTATGTAGATAAAAGACAGGCACATATATCCACCGGCACCTGGTTAAAATCCTAAGACTGTAGATAAAACAAAACCAGGTGGGTGTGATATTAAGGCGCTCCGGGAATAACTTTGTAGATAAAATTCCCGGACTACCTTTTCCGGCGGGGCAAAAAAAACCCCGGACGAACCGGGGTATCTAAATTAATTGACCCGAAGGTCAAACAAAACGTTTCCAAAATTACAACAATTTCTTTAACCGGTTTTTGGCGTTGTTCATATTGCTTTCTACCTGAAAATATTCTTCCGCAGTATCCTTAATATTTTCAAGTTCCATTTCCAGCTGTTCAATACGCTTACCTAATTTTTCATTAATCTTTTCGATCCGCTTTTTCAACCCCTCACATTCCCTTTCCTTAAGCATATAATTATCAACAGCCATCCCTACGGCTTTTGTAGCAGTCGGCACATTAAATCTTTTTTGGAGGGCAGTAATCTTTTTTACTTTATCCGCATCTAAATTTCTCAAATAAACCTCTGAAAACGTTTTACCTTTAATCTTTCCCATTGTTATCAATTTTTATTTTAAGCCATTTGTAAATGGTGGGCTTTGAAACCTCTAAATGAGCCGCTAATTCTTTTTTATTGTATTTTCCTGTTCTGAACAGATATTGAGCTTTTCTGGCTTTTCCAATCACTTCATCAGATACTCCCGATTTTCCTTTCTTCTGGATTGGCCGCATTGTAGAAAGTTCTTTTTCAAAGAGCAGAAACAGGTCAATGTCTTTTATTCCAAACTGTTGCGCAAGAATGTGCAACTCACGTAACTTAAATTCATTAGGATACCGGTTAAAATTCCTTCTAAAAATGGTAGGATTCATCCCTATTAACCGGGCAAAACGAGTATGGCTGATATGTTGAAATATCTGTTCAAACCTTTTTATCTCATGATTAGAAATCCTCATGCCCACGTTTTTCAAATCTTTATCTGGTTTCATATTACACTGCATAAAATTGATACAGTGTAAAGATATAATTTTTAACTTTACTTTGCTACTCCGTAGAAAGACGTCCTTATACAAACTCAATCCGATTTTTGTCCTCTGCTTTCTCTTTATCACTTCTTAGAACTATCCGGCTCTTTTCCGGGTCTGTAAACTTCGACCAGATTGGCAACCGGTAGCCCATACTAAAAACCGTTCCCACCTTATACCCTGTAAATAATTCATTGCTTAGGGTATTAATATGGCATATTTCTCCTGTAAGGCTGTTTAAAAGTAAATTTATTACTGCCATTCTGCAACAGGTAAAATCTAATTCTCCGCCATACATCAAAAGGTTTCGGTTAATCTTAGCCGCTGCAAGCAACATTCTACCTGATCCGCAAGCGGGGTCATAAGCAGAAGTTCCCGTACCCTCTCCCACCCCGCTCAATGTTGCCATCATATCACAAACGGGCTGTGGGGTAAAATACTGGCCATGAACATGCCGGGATATTTCCAGCATATAAAACTCCCCTAACGGGTCTCGGTACCCTTCGGCCATCTCTCCAATTAATACGGCCATTTGGGTGAGTACTGTATTAGCATCGTTAATATCAAATTCAGCAACACATTTTTTTAATGCTTCCCTATCTTGATTATAGTTAAATAACAGCATCATAAAATCTAAAAAGTTGCTGAACGTATTGAAATATGACCGGTGGCAGGCAAGCTGGTCAAACAGTGATTTAAACTTTTTCATGTTATTCATAGTAAAATATTTTATAGGCTCCATTGTCCTGTAATCAAAGGCAATGTTGTATTATTCATTTCTTCTTTAGTGACCATCCAAGCATATTGTAAAGCCTTCTGGAATGTTATCTTTGTGTTTCCTTTCTTAACCTCCCACGCATAGCGCATGAGGTGTGAAAGGAAACGGTTAAACCGCTTCCTTGACATCATTTTATAAAATTTATGGGGTGAAATATTTACCTTTCGGACGGAAGGTATAAGACGTCGTTTTCAAAATACAATTTCAGGCTATCGCCTTTAAAATCCGAAAAGGGAATACCCTTTGCAAACAGTACATTACCATTGCCATCCTCACAACTAAGGATAAAGGTTTCAGTTCTTTCTAATACTGCACCGGTATTTTTATCTGTCATCATTTGCCTTTGTAATTTCCATAACAGGAAATTTTCATCCTTCAATTTCGGCGTTGATAAGATAAAGATAAATATATCTGATACAAGCCACTGGCATTCATATTTATCCATCAGATAATTAATACCATCTGTGTAGAAATAATCCCTAACCCGGTAATGGCTTTGTGTTCCTGTAAACTCGTTCAGTTCCTGGTTAACATCCCGATACATTGTGTTTTCCATATCAATTAATTTAGTAGATGAAATAATTACGTTTTGTTTGATATGGTAAAGTTACGTTTTATAACTTTACTTTTCAAATCTTTTTACAATTACTTATCCACTAAAATTTCGTGTAGGTTATTTTCCCATTTGTTCATCCAATTTCATTGAGGGTG
>CAYXRN010000296.1:0-2486 GCA_964467635.1 uncultured Chitinophagaceae bacterium
GGTAAGGCCATCGGTTTCCAAGTAAGCACCCAATCCCAAATCCATAAGAGTGCGTTGGCTGGTAAAGTATATCGGACGCTTCCAATTGTTTGCAGCCAGTATGTTTAGCAGCAAGATATCATTTTTATACAGGATATTAGCTGGTATGGTAAAGGTTACTTCCGAAACAATCCTTCCTGTGTCTTCGGTAGGCACAAGGCCGGCTGCGATGGCTTTTTGTTTGTCTACCGAAATAAACATATTCTTTGTGGGAAAGTAGTTTACTTTTTCCGCACCATTGCTTACTTTATATGCCGCGTTGTCACTACCCATAAAGGCCATCAGCTCGTCCAGGCTATAATATTGATTTTTGGGTAGTTTTTGATTTGGTTCTACATAAGGGATATAATTGCGGTTATCACCTCTATATTTTTCTGAGGCCCAGCTTATGGGAACCGGTGCAGCGTCATTCACTTTATAACGCAGATTGTTGATGTACCAATCTACGCCCAGCAGGCTCATGTTGACTACCCTTACATCGGTACGAATACCCTGAACCTCCTGGGCGTACCATAGGGGATAGGTGTCATTATCACCTTCTGTGAATAAGATCGCGTTGGGCTTGCAGGAACGCAGGTAGTCAGCAGCCACGTCGCGGGGTAAGGTTTTGGTTGACCGGTCGTGGTCATCCCATTCCTGAAAACCCATAATAACAGGTACCAGCAGCAGGCACAGGAGTCCGCCGAGTATCGCAGCTGTTTTTCCAGCTATTTTCTTTTTGAAAAAGTTATAGACACCTAATACGCCAAGGCCTATCCATACGCCATAGGCATAAAAAGAACCTACATAGGCATAATCCCTTTCTCTGGGCTGCGGGCCATTCTGGTTAAGGTAAAAAACGATTGCCAGTCCGGTAAAGAAAAAGAGCAGGAAGTTGATCAGCCAGTCTTTCTTATTCCGGTTGAGCTGGAAAAATAAGCCGATAAGCCCGAGAATAAAAGGCAGCGCAAACAAGGTATTATGGGCCTTATTGTTTTTGAGGCTTTCGGGCATCTTACTTTGATCACCCAGTCGGATGTTGTCAATCAAAGAAATGCCGGTGATCCAGTTGCCGTCTCTTGCATTGCCGAAGCCTTGGATATCGTTTTGGCGACCGGAAAAGTTCCACATAAAGTAGCGCCAGTACATCCAGTTGACCTGGTAGGAGAAAAACCATTGCAGATTATCTATGCCGGTAGGTTCTTCGTCGGGAGAAAGGTTGAGCCAGCTGCGATAAAAGTTTTCTTGTCCGCGGCCATTGCCGGTATCCCATATGCGGGGGAAAAGATGTTCGTCTTCGGGGGCATATTCGGCAGACATCTTATGGCCTGTTACAATATATTTACCCAGACTGTCGCTCTTTTGATAGATCTTGGCCCCTTCGTTATAACGAATGGGCCGGGCAGTAAAGTACTGACCGTACAACAAGGGGTGGGTCCCATATTGACTGCGGTCCAAGTAGCTGACAAGGGCCTGGGGATCATCCACATCATTCATATTGATCGATGGGTTGGCGTTGGCCCGGATGAGCGTAGTGAAATAGGTGGAATAACCGATCAACATAAAGGAGAAACACAACAGGGCCAGGTGCAAAAAATAACGGGAGCGCTTATGGGAGTAACGCAATCCGATGATGATTAAAACCACTAGCAAGGCCAAAAAGAAGTAAGCACCTGAATTGAAAGGCAAGCCAAAGCCGTTGACAAAAAGAACATCAAAGAAACCGGCGATCTGAACGGTGTATTGAATAACTACAACCTGTATTATACCAGTAATGATGCAACTGAGAATGAAAATCCAGAAAGCCCCTTTTCTTGTGGCGTTGTATTTTTTAAAGTAATAGAGCATGGTGATAGCCGGGACTGTCAGGATACAGAGTAAATGTACGCCAATGGAAAGGCCGATCATGAAAGCAATGAACACGATCCAGCGGTCGGCGTGCGGTTCATGGGCCTGGCTTTCCCATTTCAGTGCGGCCCAAAAAATAATAGCGGTAAAGAAGGAGGACAAGGCATAAACTTCGCCTTCTACGGCCGAAAACCAAAAAGAGTCTGAAAAAGTGAAAGCCAGCGCACCTACGACACCCGCTGCCATAATTGCAATCATTTTTTCGGTATTGATGTCCTGTTCTTTTTTAACCATCAGCTTTTTAGCGAAGTGGGTGATGGTCCAGAAAAGAAAAAGAATGGTCATGCCGCTGGAAACCGCGGACAGGAGATTAACACTTTCGGCCGCTGTATGCGGACCGGCTCCTGTAAGAATGATAAAAAGGCGGGCCAGCAACAAATAAAAAGGCGCACCCGGCGGGTGCGGAATCTGCAACTTATAAGCACAGGAGATAAATTCTCCGCAGTCCCAAAAACTCGCGGTGGCTTCCCTCGTAGAAATATAAACAAAACAGGCGATAATGGCGACGATCCATCCGGTAATGTTATTGGTCTTCTTAAAATTCATGCGGCTTGTTTAAA
>CAYXRN010000297.1:0-2438 GCA_964467635.1 uncultured Chitinophagaceae bacterium
TAACACTAATCCGATTATCAGGATCTGTAATGGTGTCTCTCAACCTCTTTAAATTTTCAGTGTCTGTAATCGCCCAGATCATATAATGCGTCTCCAAAAGTAGTCTCCTCCCTAAAAATTCTTCTTCGATTACTTTAAACTCCTGACTAAAAGGAAACCCAATTAACTTAATCCGAGTTATACTCCTTAATCTAAGTTTACCTAGCTATTTGTATTTCAACATATTACGTTGAATAAATAACTTTATCCTTTCTTTCGATTTACTGTCTTTAATCCTCGTTTGCTGGCAAATTTTAGAGGTATTTGATATTGTAAATCCTAAAAAAGACAACTAGCTGGAATACAGAAGAGAACAGGAGGCAAGGTTACAGGAAGAAATCCAATCCGGCATCCGGAAAATTGTAACCGGGCAGCCTGCTATTTCTGCCGCCGAAATAGAAAGTCAAATCAGGGAATTTTCACAAAAATTGAGCGGCCGTTTGGAAGAAATTATGGATACCACCAGGCAGGACATGAAAGATCCGACGGGCTCTTTTCTTACCGGAAATATCAAATTGAATAACCGAAATGATGAAAATAAAATCATACAGTTATTCATTCTTAATGAGGAATTGAATACAACCGGCTCCCAGCAGTTATTTAAAAACATTTCATCCACGGATTCTCCATCTCCATTTCGAGGCTTTTAAGGGCAAGAAAACCAACACCATTCAAAAGAAGATAAGCGAGCAAACCGAACTACTCCATACCACCAACAGCCAAAAAGTCAAAAAACTTGAGGCCACCTTACGGGAATTTTTTAGTTAGCCATTGGGCATGCTGGTTGTGATGGGCTGTACTTCTTTATATGTCAATAGAAATTCTAACTCTTCCTCCCAACCCCTTTTCCACAATGTCATACAATGTTTTTAAAGTCAGGTTGCTGCCATTGTTTTCTACACGGGAAATGTATTCCCGCTTCTTGTTTACGAGTTCTGCAAGTTCTAATTGAGTTAAATGTTTTTCTTCACGGGCTTTTTTAAGCAATAAGCCTATTTTAAAAGATTCAAAGTCCCTTTCGAGGTTGTCCCTTCTTTCAGTTCCAACCTTCCCGTAAACATTATCTTTTATTCCTTTCCAATTCTTAGTTTCCATGTTCTTTTGCTTTTTGTTCGTAATACTCTGTCATAATCTTTAGTGCTTTTTCAATTTCGTTCTTAGGGGTCTTCTGAGTTTTCTTTTGAAACCCGTTCGTTAAAATCACTATTCTGTCACCGTCAAAAAAGCAAAATACCCTCCAAATGTTTGAGCCGAGTTTAATTCTCGCTTCGTACAACCCATTTGTTCCTGTCAAATGTTTTAAATAGTTAGAAGGAACTCGTTCGAGAGTTTCAATAGCTTCGATTATTTTGAATATCTTGTCCTGAACCTTCTTTGGCTGTTTCAAAAGAAACTGTTCAAAATAGTCCCTGAAAGCTATAACTTCTCTTACTTTCACACCGCAAAGGTAATTTAAAAGTTACATTATTGCAAATTTCCGTAGCTAAAAATTTCGAGTGAAGTTCGGATTAGCATACTTCATGACACTTAACCCAGCTTGGCTATATAGAAATATAACACGCTGAGGGTAAAGGTGTTATGTTTATTAGTGGTACACTACATATTTTCTAATCGCTTTTTGGGTGTCTATACAACCGGTAGCTTCATATATCTGTCCGACTTCCCTGATTAGTTTTGCCGACTTTCTGATATGTATATCTTTCTTATCGGTAGGTAGTTGTATAGTCCACATTTACGTCATCGCATACGGGCCACGCTTACCCTCAAACAGATCAAGCAAATGAAAAAACGTCCCTTCATATTAAACCGCGTCCGGCATTTCGCCTTACGCCTAAATTAAAATCAGCGCATTTCATCAGGAGGAAAAGATAGAAGTCTCACACTTATGAGCTGTATGGGGAAGCGGAAGTGAAAGCTGCCGGAAGGTACCTTGCAAGCCGTGTTAAATCAGGCTGGAATGCAGCAACAACTCTTCAGGGGTTAAGCCAAAAAAGGCGTAAAACTCCTCGGGGATGTATTCAACCAATACTTTTGCGAGGCCGGCCCTGACAAAACCTAATTTTTTGGCAGCCCCTTTGGTCAGGTCGATCAGTCGTTTATTGTGCTTGGCCATGCGGTCGTTAATCCGCACAACCACCCATTTTCCATTCCTTAAGTTGGTAACTTTGACATAACTATTTAAAGGCAGGGTATTGGAGGCCGCCGTCATTTCTCCGCTGTCGAAAACCTCACCAGTGGCCGTCAACTGACCGTCGAAACGCGTAGCGTAATAACTGGCTACACCCTTTTCTTCATAGGTTTCGGGGCTTTCGGTGATCGCTCTTTGGGCAAATCCCCGAAAACCGCTTACGACCAAAACCGTAATCAAAAGACCCGAAAACAGGCGATTCCAATGCATA
>CAYXRN010000298.1:0-2417 GCA_964467635.1 uncultured Chitinophagaceae bacterium
CATAACGGCTGATCAGGTCCTTTCTTAGTCGCTCCATTTGTTCCGGCCTTCTTCCGGCTAATTGGATTTTATAGCCCTTAGCCGCAAACAGCCTGGCTATGGCTTTGGCCATATCTGAGCCGGCGCCAAGTATCAAAATGGTGTCTTTGGGTTTCATTCTTTTTAAGTTGCTTCAGCTCTTATAGGCATTCAACGCATTCGGGCGCCATACCTAGGTAAATAATTGTTTTTATGCAAGAGGTTTGGCTAATTCTTCGGCCACTATGCCTGAGATAATAAACAAAATAGCAGCAATTTCTGTCTTACGTTATTTGCAATCTGTCAGACTGTAAAGATCTAAACCGACACCCGATATTGAATTGCCGGATGCCATCATAAAAAGATTGTGCTTTTGGATAACTTTTCCAAAAAAATTCAGGCCTCATCCTGGCGTCTTTGGTCAGATATAATCTTCCTCCGTAATCTAATACGACCTTATCCAGTTCATCAAGGAAAGGGAAAAGATTCCTTCGCACCGGAAAGTCAAGTGCTAAAGTACAACCTTCCATGGGAAAGCTGATAAGGCCATCCTGCTTACCGAAAACCTTAAACACCGCTAAAAAAGAACCAAATCCTTTTTTATGGATGCGATGAAGAATATCTGTCATGCCTGCTTTGCTGGCGGCCATAGGCAACACAAACTGGTATTGCACAAAGCCCCTTCGGCCATAGCCTTTGTTCCAATCCAGGATTTTATCCAATGGATAGAAGAACGGATCGTATGGAACAAGATTTTTGATCTCCTTCTTTGTGTTTTTATGATAATATAAGAAATTAAACGCTTTAACGGAATAGGTGTTTAATACAAAAGCCGGAAGATCCACAGGAAAGGTGAAAAGCGTGCTGGCGCGCGGTTCAAGCAGCTGTTCTTTTTGTTTTCCGTTTAATTCATCCGCGTCCGCATGCATTCCGGCCATCAATATGCTTCTCCCAAAGTCTTTGCCGCCCTTTAAACAATCAATCCATGACATGGTATACGTGTAGGATTTGTATTCCTGAAACAAGGCCAGAAGCTCCTGGAGGTTTCTGGCCTTGACCTGAACCTGCTTTATATAGGAAGTAGTTATTTTTTTTAATTTAAACCTAACCCGCAAGATGATACCGGAAAGTCCCATTCCTCCCCGCACTACGTTAAAAAGGGTGACATTATGGTCAGGAGAACAAGTAACAACTTCTCCCGAAGAAAGCATGAGCGCTATCCTAGTGACATGATCACAAAACGAACCGTCTATATGATGATTTTTGCCATGTATATCTGATGCAACTGCGCCACCGACAGAAACATATTTTGTTCCCGGCGTTACCGGCAGAAACCAGCCTTTGGGTACGATTACTTCCAGTATCTGATCTAACGTTACTCCTGACTCACATTCGAATTCTCCATTAACAGGATCAAAGGAAAGTATGTGATCAAAGGACAGGCAGGAAATCACCTCACCCGCCAAAGAAGCGTCTCCGTAACAGCGCCCGTTTCCACGTGCAATGCAGGAGCCTTCCATATTTTGTAGGTTGAACTTGAGCGCTTCAACAGAAGAAAACCTGTGTTCTACTGCGTCCACTTTAGGAAAATTACCCCAATTTGTAATCTCTTTATTCATGGATTCATACTCATTCAGGAAAGTGAAGGTCAGGATAATAGATCAAGAAATAGAAGCTCAGCCCCCATAGTAGGAGACACGCCTGTACAAAGCGGTCCTTATAAACAATCCTCGTAGGGGATCCCGCTTGCTTTTTGACATAGATCAGTTGCAGGTAACGCATTAGCCCCGCGATCACGAAAAAGCCCGTATAGTAAAGCCGGTATGTCCCAAGCCGGATAATGACTTCATCGGAAAGGGTGTACATGAGATAGGCAACAATGATGATTGCGGATACCAACGCCAGGCTGACATTCAGAAAATCCAGGTTATACCCCGAAAGGGAATGACGCGTCTCCTTTCCGCTTGATCGCTTCAGTAGGACGTCATCTCTCCGTTTACCCAGCGCCATAAACAACGCCAACAAAAATACCATGACCATCAACCATTGGGAGATTCCGATGGAGGCGATGACGCCGCCTCCTTTAATACGCAGCATAAAACCTGCCGCGAGGATAAAAATATCTAGTATAGCGACGTTCTTCAACCCTAACGAATATGCGACATTTATGACGGCATAAAGAAAAAGGATGACAAAAAATTTCAAACCAATAAGCCACCCGACGGCGAGGCCGGAAAGAAGACAGACAGCCATCAGCGCGAACGCGGCGGAAACGGAAACCATACCCGAAGCCATCGGACGATGCTTCTTCAAAGGGTGTAACCGGTCTTTGTCCGCATCCATGTAATCATTCAGGATATATTCCCCACTTGCCACCAGGCAAAAAGCAAAAACGCCCA
>CAYXRN010000299.1:0-2390 GCA_964467635.1 uncultured Chitinophagaceae bacterium
ACTTCGTGGGCTTGATAACGCTCATCACAGAATGGGTACTGAAATGGGTGGGATCCGTACTGATGCTGTGGGGCTTATGGAAATGGGTATTTGGGTAACAGGGTAAAGAAACAAAGTTATAGAGGACAATATAAAAATTATATAAACACTAAATCTAACACAATGGAAACAACAAATTTTTTCGGCAGTGTGGCAGCGTTAAAAATAAACGGCGACCTGCAATTGACCATCAAACAGGAAGCAGAAAATAACTGGATCGTATCCGTACTGCTCAATAACGAACAATGCGGTGATGATGCCAGACATTTGATACCGCCGCTCATGCTCAAAGGCACGACAGAGGAACTGGATAAAGGCTTTTTTGACAGCATCGCCGTCCCTTTACAGACGACATCGGAACTGCTTATCAACATGGAAGCTTTTCTCAAGCAACAGGAAGAAGCGAAAAAGCAGTCGGCAATGGAAAAGGAAAAGGCGGACAGAGAACGCAGGGAGAAAGAAGCCAGAGAAAAGAAATACAAGGAAGCCATGCAAAAGGTGGATGAACTGGAGAAAGAAGGAAGATACCGGGATGCCTGGATGAAAGTGCCGGAACCGGGTGAATATCCCGAACAGGCACAAACTATACGCAAACGTAAGTCTTCTTTAGCGGCAAAGTTTGCGCCTGATCTGTTCGCTTCATCTACAAAAACTGATGGGGATGAAAAAGCAGGACTGCAAGATAAAATGACGAAATATAAAATGACCAACGGAAATGACCCATCAGAAAATCAGCAGACTGACAACAACAAAACAGATAATTAATCACCTAAAACTTAAAAATCATGTTAATAGCAAAGCAACTGAAAAGAGTATTCCTTCTCAAAGACCAGGGTACGGAAATAAAACTGGCAGACCCCGAACCGAAATGGAGTGTGGAAGCCGTATTGAATTTTTATGCCAACACCTATCCGATACTTACCACGGCTAAAATATCAGCACCTCGTATTGAGGATGATACCGTACAATATCGTTTTGAAAGTGTGATGGGAACGAAAGGTTAAATCTTTAAACAGTAAAATGATGGAATATGAAACGCAATATAATATCGGGTACTATTCAGATACCAAAAAAGAAAAGACAAAGAAGACTGCACAAGCAGGTAAGCGAGTTCGCAGGCTGGATGCAAAGAGCAAAAGACGCCCACGAAATAGGCAAGGACAAAAGGAAGTCCGTGCCGGTACAAATGCTGCCGATGGTTTTCTAAAAAGTACTTTTCTGCCAAAAATGGAAGTTGTGGATACGATACTATCCTGTGCAACGGTAGATAAAATACGAACTGATTTTTACCATTCTCTATCCGAAATGGCAGAACATTACAACAGGTTTGAACCTATGGATACGAAGATGTTCGACTATCCGTATAATATGGCTTTATCCATTTGGGAGATTAGGAACTACTTAAAACGCTTTGTCAGGGATTGGAATAGTCTAAAGTTAGTGCAAGACAGTAAGGGAAAGACTTTCTTCATCAGTAAGGAACAATATGATACAGGGACAACCCTGTATTATATTCCTGTGATACCATTGTATAAAATGCTCAGGAACAGGGAAACGAAGAAGGTTGCCACCTTATTATTATGTGTTTTTTCCTATCTCTACCATGTGGCTTGCATACCTTATTACAGGCAGGAAGGCACTTATATCTATTGGGAATATGAAATGATAGCTGATTGGATCGAGCAGGACGACGAAGCGGACTACAGCGACCATAAAAAGGCATTAATGATAGCGGAATGGTGCGGTAAAGAGATAGAGAAGAAAATATGCAACCCGAAAAACCTGAAGACATTTGCCGCACGAATAAAAGCGTTCAGGCCTAAAAATGATTTTGAGCAGGAATGTATGGTTTTGGCAAAGAATATTTTTTCCCTTTATACCGACTTTCCGGCTACTTCCATTTTTGAACATGCGCAATATGGCCGTGGCGAAGCGGATCAAACGGAAGAAATAATTACAATGGAGAAATACATATCCTTCATTCCAGATAACAGGGGTTGGCTTTATGAAACGCTTGCAGAATGCGTGAACAATGAATTTAATGAATATGGCGAAATAGAAGAGCCTGCCACAGTAAAAACCTTTGACGGTACTACAAACAATAACTGCAATCTTGATTTTGAGAACAGGTTATTTCCCTTAATTGGCGACCTATGTTACCTGTTGGATAATGACTAAAACAATGATTATGAAAGATATTACGGATGCTATCGGCACATTGTATTACCCGAAGGCGGCTTTGGTATTTTATGAAACAAACGAACGGAGTGCTGAAAGCTATGTAGAGCATTTTGATATGGACAGCAATGGAAATCCCATCAATGCCCATCCTCTGACCGTGAAGGAAAGCC
>CAYXRN010000300.1:0-2361 GCA_964467635.1 uncultured Chitinophagaceae bacterium
ATTATTTGTCGGGTATTTTGACAGGGTTTTGACAAATCCTTCAATCAGCCGCAATCCATAGGTTTCCCCTTTAACAGCAGGGGGATGGGCCATCCTCTTTTTCAACTCTGACAACAGCGGCAAAGCCCCTGTACCGAAAGTCCGTATCACATTTAAAGCGTGTAATCTGACCTTGTCATTATCATTGTTTAATGCTTTTTTCAGGCGTTCCAGGCTTTCTTGTTTTTGCCCCAGATAATACATTGCTTCAGATGCCGCAATTGCCACATCTGGATCCGAATCGCTGTTTGGCCGGCATAGCCGCATCTTTTAATAACGCGCAACCATAAGCCGCCCAATAACGAACAGCAGGATCAGAATCTACCAGTCCATTCATTAATTGCTGCAGGTTTTTCGGATCTTCCATGGAAGCAACTTCTGCCATTGAAATGATCTTCTCCTGCGGATAAGCCTTGCTTCTTACATATTGGTAGATAGTCGTTTGAGCCTTTTCTGCCCGCAACTCCATCATAGCCTCCGGCATAAACCCTGCATCATGAATGCGCCGGACCCAGTTTGCATTGGCTTTTCGCATGCGTTCTAAGACAGCACTGTATTTAGGATCATCGGCAAGGTTATGCACATTATCCGGATCGGCTTTAATGTTATATAATTCTTCCGGTGGCTTTGGTTTAAAAAAAGCAGATTGAATGGCATTGCACCGTCCTTCCTTGCAAGCCTTCTCCCAGGACTGCATTGATGGTGCCAGCCATAGATAGTAAAGATGTTGAGCATAAATACGGTTGGGCATATAATTGCGGATGTAACGATAGTGTTTGTCTCTCACGGTCCGTGACATATCATAGCATTCATCCATACGCCCTCTAAAACCGTAAGCGTATTTGGAAGGCTCTTCCTTTTCAGGACCGAGAAAGGCTTTTCCAGACATATAATCCGGTATTTCTATTCCTGCCAGGCTAAGAACCGTGGGAGGCAAATCCACAAAACTTACCAAACGGCGGATGGTAGTCCCTGGCTTCCCAGGCGCCATAGACCGGTACTTTTTCGGAAAGTAGATGATCAAGGGTACCCGTAATCCTGATTCAAATAGAAAGCGTTTGCTGCGAGGCAACACGCCCCCATTGTCACTATAATAGAAAACAATGGTATTTTCAGCCAATCCGTCTTTCTTTAACTGCGCCAATATAGCCCCCACCTGTTCATCCATTTTTTGTATCTTGTCATAATACTGTGCAAGATCATGCTTCACTTCCCGGGTAGGTGGTAAATAAGCCGGCACACGTATCTTTTCCAGATCATGCTTTAATTTCTGAACCGGTGTCCACTTATGGATGCTGCTTTCATGCGTCGTCCCTATATTAATGACCGCAAAAAAGGGTCTTCCCGGTGGACGATTTCTGTAAGTGGCCTTGTGGCTACTTTCATCCCATACTGTTGGCTGATCCACCGTATTGTAATCTTTTTTTGCATGGTTGGTGCAATAGTAGCCTGCCGCCTGGAGATAATAGGGGAAAAAGTGTATAAAATCAGGTATAGGATAGGTACTTCTCATGTGCTGGGTACCCAAGGCGTTGGCATAGACACCTGTAATCAGCGTGGAGCGCGTGGGCGCACAAACCGGTGCAGGAGAAAAAGCATTTTCGTATAGAAAGCCCGCTGAAGCCAGCTTGTCCAAATTGGGCGTGGTAGCCATTTTATTACCATAGCATCCCAAATAAGATGCGCTATTGTCTTCGCTGACAATCCAGAGGATATTGGGGCGTTGCTGATCTTCAGGCCCGCCCTTGTCCTGTGTAAATCCAGATCGCACATGAAGACATGTAACGACCAAAGAAAGCGTTAACAACAATGGTATAGGTTTCATAAGCAACGGATTATTTGACAGATAAAAGTAATATAATCAATAACGGTAGCAACCTATTCATTCTTCATAGCGGAGCATGCTGGCGGCCAAAGTGTCCTTGTTCTTCACAGCAAACTCATGCAAGTATCTTCTGTGTTGTTTTACAATAGCAGAAAAAGCCTGATCGGTTGCAAGATTAACTGTTTCTCCCGGATCATTTTTTAAATCAAAAAGCGCTTCTCTTTGCTTTCCAATATCATAGAGGCAGTATTTATAGCGCTCACTTCGCACCATACGACCATTTAGTAAGGGGACGGCACCTTTCAAAGGCCCCCCTTGGGCCATTTTGTTTTCTACAACAATAAAAGGACGGGAACAGATTGTTCTGTTTTTTTCCGCCGCTCCTTTTAGACTGCGCCCGGGAAGCTTATCCGGCACATCAATGCCTGCAAAATCCAATAAGGTCGGTAATAGATCTATGCCGGTATTGACTAGCGAATAGTTAATACCCGGTTCCA
>CAYXRN010000301.1:0-2354 GCA_964467635.1 uncultured Chitinophagaceae bacterium
TAGAAAATTTAGTAAAATCAAAAAGTCAAGATGACTTCGTTGGACTGTTTTATTTTTCATTTTGAACCGACTCGTTGTTCAACACCTTTTTCGCTTTAAGATAAACGGCCGCCGACTCAGGAATTTTTTGAAGCCAGGTGCGGCAGGAATCGCTCTGATTTTGCTGGAGATAAGAAAGAGCGGTAAAGTAAGCCGCATCGAAACGATAGACCGATTGCCCGTGAAAAATAAGTTGCAGATCTTTGCGGGCACTTTGATGCTGATGCAGATGTAGAAGCGTCACGCCCCGGTAAAACCTGCTTTGCGCGTTATCCGGATCGAGTTTAACCAAACTGTCGAGCAGCGGCAGGGCCTCATTGAATTTTTTCTGATTAAATAATTCGGATGCACGAGTAAGTAACTGGTTTTGTTCGTTTCCCCGGACGATAGGCGAGGTCATTTTTATTTCTCCGTACTGACCGAGGATATTCTGCTGCCAGGGTGACCAGATAAACAGAATAATCGCTGCTGCCGCCGCTACGGAGACGATGACGTACCACATAGAACGGCGGGACTTTGGCTCCCCGGATGAAAAATATGCGGCCTGCCGGTGCTCCAACTGCTTTTTCAGGTTTATTTCTTCTTCCGAAGGATTGAAATGGCGGGACATAATGCCATTTATTTCTTTGTAAATTCTCAGTTCTTCGCGCAGGGTATTGTCTTCAGCCAGTTGTTTTTCAAACTGCTGTAGTTCTTCCGGAGTTAATTCATCATGAAGAAAACGTTCAATATGTTCAAAATGGGTGTCTGGCATTTTCTTAAAATTTTGTCCCGGATGCTTTTATTTTTTTGACCAGTTGTGCCATACATTCCGACTTTTTCTTTCGCAAATAAGCATAGGATAGCCCTAATTGGTTGGCAATTTCCTCCTGGGAATGTTCTTTTTTCATGCTGAGGCGAATGATTTCCCGGCACCGGTCACCCAGTGTCTTGAAAAATTGAATGACGAGCTTTTCTTTTTCCCTGGTATTGGTTGCCTCTTCCGCCTCTTTAAAATCATCAGTTCCTATGTTATATACCTTTTCAAGGTCAGTTGTTACCCCCTGCCGGCCTCTTTTTTTTAATTCATTAAGCCACATGCGCCTGGCTATGATGAACAGGTAAGCCTCAAAGGGGCAACGCAGTTTTAGTTTTTTTTCTTTTGCCTGACGAAAAATGGAAATAAGCGCTTCCTGAAAAATATCGCCAGCATCCGCCGGTGAACCGTTATTTTTTATGATCCACCTTTTTAAGCCGGGAGCAAACCTTTTATATATGGTATCTATGACGGCGCCATCATTTCTGAGCAGTCCGTCAATATATGCCTGGTCGGTATGTATGTCCTGTATTTCTGCCATAAGATGCGTTGCTCGTTGAGCGGGACGATATTTTCATTCAAAAATAAAAAAAATATGGGAAGAAAGGGGTAACAAAAACAATGTGCCGTTGATATACACATGAATGCGCCGGTAATAATAACCAATCCGGCGTGATTATTCACTTAAAATGGATCATCATGAAAACGAACTATTTACATCAGCTATGCAGCCTTTTGCTGCTTTTGAGTGTTGTTTTTACTTCCTCAACAACGCAAGCCCAGAACATGAAGCCGATAAAGACTACTTATCCAGATACCTTATCTACCTTCTATATTGGTGCAAGAGGTGGCTATCTGTTCAAGAATGACCTGGCTACCGACCCTGCCTATTTTTTGAACAGTGGCTATTTTGGAGAACTGAATCTCGGATGGCGGTCGCACAATACCTGGTTCGGGTGGAACCTGAGCGCCGGACGCTTTCATCTGGATCGGAGTATTCCTTTTTCCGATAATGCCGGATACGGACTTAAAGCATCTGATGTGATGCGGAACACTTCACAAGCCTGGTTGTGGGATAAAACGGCCATGGATGACAGAACCTTTGATTTCGGGCCAAAAACTTTGGACACAAGCGCCGTTGCAGACTTAGGTTCCTGGTATGCCATGACCGGTCCGGAATTTTGGTTCGGCAAAGGCCCCTTTCAGGGTTTTGTGAGCCTGAATGCAGGGATTGGCATGACAGAATTTGGCTATTATTACTACAAAGGAAGCGGGGAAGCTGGTAATGCGCTGGAATATGATTATACCTCTAAAGGCGATGGCGTTGTAGGTCCGGTAACTATTAACAAGGTTTCTGCCATGTATGAGCAATATGGAATGACTAAAGATGCTTTTGGTACACTTCCTAATCTGAAAGATGAGACACAGTTCCATTTAATGGCCAGAGGAACAGTGGGTTTCGATTACTTTATTTCTCCGCAGTTTTCAATCAATGCGAGCGCTTCCTACTGGTATATCA
>CAYXRN010000302.1:0-2319 GCA_964467635.1 uncultured Chitinophagaceae bacterium
ATTTGTCCTATTTTTGCGAACCTTAAAAAATTGGAGATATGTCAGTAATACAGACGTTGCGCGATAAATATGCTACGGTGGTAGTGGTTGTTGTGTGTATCAGTTTAGTCGCTTTTTTGTTGATGGATGCTTTTGTGGGTCCAAAGTCTTTTTTTAAACAGGATACCGAAGTGGTTACCGTAAATGGGGTGGGCTACCAGTACCAGGACTTTATGCAGGCGGTGCAGGTGGCAGAAAATAACTTTAGGGCTGGCAATCCGCAAGCCAGGATGACTGATGAGTTACGGAATCAGATAAAAAATCAGGTGTACAACGAGTTTGTTCGCGACCAGATTCTGCAAGAGGAATATGAGGAGCTGGGGATAGCCTTTTCTCCGGAAGAATTACGGATGCTCACCGTAACGACGGATGCGGCCCCGCAAATTCAACAAATCCCCGGGTTCCAAAATCCGCAAACCGGAGAATTTGACCCGAACAGAGTCATTCAATTTATTCAAAACCTACGGAATGCCCCGGCGAATAATCAGCAGGTTCAGTTGCAGAGGCAACAGTGGATCCAGATGGAGGAACTTCTTAAAAATAACGCGCTGGCCACCAAATTTGTATCACTTGTTTCCAAGGGAGTCTATGTGCCTGAGTGGCTGGTAAAGGAAAAAGCCAGGGAAAACAACAGTTTTTCTGATATTTCCTTTGTAGCGACACCCTACACCACCATTCCCGATTCTACGGTGAATGTTACTACCGAAGAATTGCAGCAGTACCTCAATACCCATGAAAAATTATATCAGGTGGAAGCGAGCCGGTCGATAGAATACATTTCTTTTGAAGCAATTCCTTCCGCAGAAGATTCAGCAAATATTCTTTCAAATATTGCTGCATTAAAGCAGCAGTTTGATACGCTGCCCGATGCTGATATTCCCGGATTTCTGTCCCGTAATTCGGAAACCCCTTTTGTCAATCGTTACATTCCGGAAAGTATGTTGCAATCTGCCGTTAAAGAGGAATTGCTGGCGTTACCGAAAGGAGAAATTTATGGTCCGTATTTTGAAAACGGACTGGTGACCTACGCCGAGAAGATCGACAGCAAACAGATAGCCGACAGCGTAGTTATTCAACAATTGCTGATAAGCAATCAGCTTGTACCGGATTCCGTAGCCCAATTTAGGATAGACAGTATAAAATCAGCCGTACAAAATGGTGCTGATTTTGGAGCTATGGTACAACAATATTCTAATGCGCAGACCGAAAACGCAGGAGAACTGATCCTGACGCCTGACAACCCGAACATACCGGATGAATTCATGCAGTTTGTTTATAACCATGAAGCAGGAGATGTAGGAGCTGTGAAAACACAATATGGTTATCACCTCATTAAGATTAATGAGAAGAAGCATATGGAGCAGGGTTATAAAATTGCTTATCTGACAGCTGCCATGGCGCCGAGTCAGAAAACAGATAATGCGATTTTTTCTGAAGCCAATAAATTCCGGGGATTGAATCAGACACGGGAACAGTTTGAAAAAACAGCAAAGGAAAAAGGCTACAATATTCAGGTCGCCAATGATGTTCAATCAGATGCCTTTAATGTGGGAAACTTGCCCAATTCACGCGACATTATTCATTGGGCTTTCAATGCCGAATTAAATGACCTGTCTAAGGTGTTTGTGTTGCCCGATCAGTATGTAGTGGCTGTGTTAACGGATATTACCGAAAAGGGGACAGCTGAACTGGCTGATGTCCGGCCCCAGATCGAAGCGATCGTACGCAGGGATAAAAAAGCGGCCAAAATTGCTGAGAAGATGAACGGCAGTTCCCTGGAGGCTATTGCCTCTGCTGTTAAAGATTCGGTAAGCCAGGGTCAGCACATTGGCTTTGCTACTCCGTTTATCCCCAATTATGGCTTTGAACCCAAAGTAGTGGGTGCTGCTTTCAATAAGAGCTGGACGGATGGGAAAATTTCTAAACCTGTTTTTGGAAACAATGGAGTATATGTTATGACCATTGATTCGTTGCAAACCGAAACGAAAGATTCTTCTTCTCTTGCACAAGTCAAAACACAAGTTCATAGCGTATTACAAAGACAATTCAGCTTTAACCAGTTGATGGATGTGTTAAGAAAGGAAGCAGAAATAGATGATCGGCGTATTAAGTTTCCGGGGCTATAGATGACCATAAATTTTTAAACTAAAAAGATCGGTGGTTGACATCGATCTTTTTTTATAAAAGTCGAGCGTAAAACCCACTGATGCCGATAGGCTCGGAGGGTAAGCGACCATTAGCCTTGAGTTAAGATGTATTGACGGATAGTTTCTGGACTTG
>CAYXRN010000303.1:0-2314 GCA_964467635.1 uncultured Chitinophagaceae bacterium
AGACCGTAAGTACGCACATTGCCCGGCATTCCTTCGCCTATGCGCTTAAGAAAAAAAGGATAGACACGCACGTTATTAAGGATGCGTTAGGCCATTCCACGGTGGCCATTACCGAGCAGTACCTAAAGTCTTTGGACGATGACGAAATTAACGACGCCGTGGATAGCGTTTTTGAGTGAAAGCACCACATACTATTTGAAGTGCATTCGTGGATCCACCCCAAGGGCTTCGCAGATCCTTTCTATTTTTCGAAGGGACATATTTCCCCGGCCACTTTCCCACTTAAATACCAGATTAATGGCCAGCCCCATTTTATCAGCCAGCTGCTTGGCGGTCAGGCCTTTTTCTTCCCGGATCCGTTTTAGATCGGCCCCGGTGACTTCTATTAGTTTGCTCATATCATTTTATTTTGTACCTTAGTGCTTTAATCGCACCGGGAAGGAATTGAAATTAGATCGTAGTTAGGAAAACGGAGGGGAGACCCTCCGTTTTTTTATTGCAACCTTCTTATCTCAACTTTTATTTTGTGCCCCAAGTATTCCTTCTTAGGATACCTCTGTCTGGCGAACATAATCGCTGGGTACCTATGGCTAAATTCTTCGATTAAACCGGGCTCTTCCATCGGGTGTTCCAGAAGAAACACCCCCCACACGTCGGTTACTTCAATTGGCCTTTCAAAACTTTGCCCTTTTGTCCAATACCATGTATTGGCTTTATCGACCATGCGATAACATAAAACGTTGCCGCTCTCGTAGACAATTATGTTCCCCGCTGGGAACTTTGGGTCGACATTAAAAAACGATTTGGATCTGGTGGACATTGACTTGTTTTTTTTATTAATAATCAACTTGAAAATTCCTGGACAATTCGGAGCGTTGCTCCGGTGTAATACGGTACTTTACATTTTCTACATAGATGCAGTCATTGTAAAATTTTTTGTTCCAGCGGACAAAACCACGGCAAATGTCGGTCAATTTGCCATCGGGAAGTAGAGGCCCGTTAACATAATTATACAATTCTTCCTCTGTACTTTCTACCCACAAGTCAGACCTATAGCCGTTTATATAGTTGCCATCAATCTCCCTAATCCGCTCAATCTTACCAGTTGCCGTGTTTTTCACTATATCGTTAATTTTCATATCATTCCGGTTTTTACCGCTTATCCGGCTGCGGGGGTTTGGTTAAAAATGTTTTTTTTGATCGTTTTTTATACGACAAAGATAGTAACCTATAAGTTACTATCCAAACATTTTAAAAGATTTCGGAAACATTCAATTTACCGCTTTATTATTCCAATAATCTCAATATTTCATCCATTTTTTGCGATTTCTCTAACAAAGTATTTCGGATATTCGCTAAATGGATCGTTGGCTTTGAATATCAAAAAATTTTATATTTTCGCCGCAGGGGAGGCGATCGAAAATAGTGGTAGCTATCTAGTTAGGGCTTGCCGACGGGACTAATCAACCCAGAGAGTTACTATGCGCTAGCCCCTCCATTTTTTGCGATTTATCTAACCGCTCTCCTGATCCACCCTCTCAAAAATTTACGCTGTGAGGGACTACGGTCGGCAATATTAAGGTAATATTTCACCCGCTCTATTTTGTACCGGGCAACAAAAAGACTGTCTTGTAAGGCGTGTATGTACGAACTGTCGCAGGGGATGCGAACGGTGTCGGTTTTCGTAATAAATACAGTATCGGTTATTACTTTGGGTTGCTCCCACCCCGGGCGACCACATGAGGCGAATAACATCAGTATGAAGATAATCCTAAGCAACATGATTAAGCGCATTAATAAGGTTTGTACTCATTCGGCCAGTTTCCGGCAGCCTTGCAACCCTTTCGGCCAGCTTCACACCGTTTGAAATTCCGGAATTGATTGACATATCATAGATTTGATTGGCGATCTCCTGATTATTGATTTCTGACAAGCGCAACGGGTTCCAGTAGTTGACCTTATAGAACGCACGTTTCATCTTGAGTAATCTCGGGTCGGAGTTAATCTCGTCTTTGTAGCTTCCCGGGTAGTTTCTTTTGGTTTGGTCGATCAACCGCCACCCCATCCAACCGGGATGCCAGCGACGGGAAATGCCTCCGTACGTTTCGCCGCCTCGATCGTCAGGATCGAAAACATAGCCGCCTTCATGCCCGTTGGTTTTGTGGTATGCTATTTCAAATTCTGCCATCGGTATAGGTTTGTAGTCCTCCGACTGCGGTAGCGTATGTGCCGTCCGAAAGGTCTTCAACTAAAGCAGGGTCCCATTGGGTCGGGATGTTTACAACCGGCCCTTCTGTATACGTTTCAGGTGTTT
>CAYXRN010000304.1:0-2256 GCA_964467635.1 uncultured Chitinophagaceae bacterium
GCGGTATCCAGGGTAAAAGGGGAAGTCGAAAGAGAAGCAGTAGCTGAGTATGCCGTCGCTTTGTTAATGACAGGATTGAGAAAGGTTGCTCAAGGCCTGTTTGCTGTAAAAAAAAGCAATTGGGACCGTAGGTTTGAAATGGTTGGGATGGAGTTAAGAGGAAAAACAGTTGGCATCATAGGTCTGGGTAATATTGGTTCGCGTAGTGCTGAGATTTTATCTAGAGGTTTTGGGGCCAATATTGTTGCGGTAGACCCATATATTAAAAAAGAGAAATTTAAGGAATATAATGCAGTGGAAGTAGATCTGGAAACATTAATTAAGTCATCAAGTGCTGTTTTGTTTCATTGTCCGCTCACAGAGGAGACTGTCAGGATGATAGGTCAGGACCAATTTGCTTCAATGAGAAAAGGCGCTGTTTTGGTAAATACCTGCAGAGGCGAGCTGGTTGATGAGGATGCTCTGTACGCCGTTCTAACACAGGGATATTTAGGGGCATATGCGACAGATGTGGTGGAAGGAGAGCCTGTAGACGGTAAACACCGTTTGGTTCAGCTTGATAATGCAATTGTCACTCCCCATCTTGGCGGCTACTCTTGGGAATCATTACACGGTATGGGCCAGACCTGTGTAGATGATATGGTTGCAGTATTTCAGGACGGAAATACTCCGGGTGAACTAGCTAATCCAGAAGTGCTACAAAAAAAATATAGAAGATGGCTATGACGTTAGCAATAGATTTGGGTACTACCAACCTGAAGGTAGGGTTGGTAAATGAATTTGGGGAAATAATTTCTTTATGTTCCTCTTCTTCGCCAAAGGTCGAAAATTCAGGTGGAGACACCGAACATGATCCCAAAGGGCTAAAGGTTCTTATCATGGACTTATGCCGGAAAGCATTGCGTAATTGTCAAAAGCAAGACGTGAAATATATTGTGCCATCTACTTACCAATTTGGATTAATGATGATGGATAAATGGCGGAGGCCAATCACGGGAATGACACTGTTGACCGACATTCGTTCACAATTTACCTTTTCTGATTTTGTGTCATCTTATGAGCAGGACAATGTTTATCAAAAAACCGGCTGCCCGCTAATCAGTCAATATGTATTGCCTCGATTGTTTTACTTTTCAAGAGAAAGACAAGAGCTTTTAAGAAGGACGAGATATTTTACAGACAGTAAATCCTTTTTGTTTGAATGGCTTACCGGAGAATATGTTACAGATATCAGTACTGCAGCTGCCACGCAGTTTTATAATTTACGTCATTATAATTGGGATAAAGGGCTGTTGTCAAAGCTTAAACTGTTACCAGATCAATTTCCTGCTACGAAAGATGGAACGCAGTATATGGCCCCCCTAAGAAATGAGATCTGTGAGGAGCTCGGACTAAAACATGCGAAAGTATTGCTTGGCGTGTATGATGGTGCTGCATTGGGAATTGGACTTAGCGGGCTCGCACCGGATGTTGGTATCATAAATATCGGTACTACAGCAATGTTGCGCGTACCGGGCGCTAATGCGGTCTTTGATTACAACAGAAATAAGCGGATCCAGGCTTATGCTGTCCAGCGGGGTTTCTTTTTTAATGGAGGGGCACTTAATAATGCTGCTCTTCCATTAAACTGGATGAGAAGTAATCTTTTTGATTTTGATCCTAATGAAACAAGCCTGCTTCAGCCTCGAAGTACACGCCCCCTAATTTCCCTCCCCTATCTGACTGGAGAGCGGGATTCTGAAACAGGCCCGTATGCATCTGGTGTATTCTTTGGCATTCGAAGATATCATACGCAAATGGACTTTACTCGGTCAATATTGGAAGGCGTTGTCTATTCTATCCGCTATATATATGAAGCTTTGTTGGAAAATGACCTTCAAATGAAAGAAGTAAGAATGGGCGGTGGTGGCATTAATATTCAAGCTTGGCCACAAATATTTGCAGATGTATTGAACTTACCTGTGGTTCTGTCCAGAGACAAGGAGGCTGGTCTTATTGGCAATGCCATACTGGCTTTTACCGCAGGAGGGTGCTACAAAACGTTCGAGGAAGCCTATGGCAGTATGTCTAAGCCAGGAACAATAGTGGAACCCGACAGTTCAGTTATAGAAGTCCGGAACAAACAGTATCGTTTCTTTAAAAAGCTTAGGGAGACGCTTGCGCCGTTATATAGGGAATATAATGAATTAGAATACTGATTTTTCTTCCGGTCAGTTAAATTATTGATAGTCAATAGTAAACGCAACATAAAAAGAA
>CAYXRN010000305.1:0-2241 GCA_964467635.1 uncultured Chitinophagaceae bacterium
ATACTAATAATAAACAGCTCAATATATACTCATCTTTGTATTGTAATACTGAAGAGTATTTTTTACAGGATTATTTTTAGAATTCACGTAGCAAGTGAATAACATCAGAAAAAATAATTGACAAAAGGCCACCTCATTTTATCATTCTCGATATCATGAGACATAATAGAAAAACTTTTTTAAAATTGTAATGCATTCTTCAGAGGATTAGCTTCCTTATCGCGTTCCATCAATGACTCCAAATTCCATCTTTATCCAATAAAAGAAAGAATACTTATCATGGCTATAGTTTAAAATAGCATTTTATTTTGTACATTCTCCGGTAAATAAGACGGCAGGTCTCGTTCAGCTGGAAATGAAAAGAATAAAATTTCTCCTTCGTGCATATAGCGACAATTCTTTGTTCTTACTTTTCAATTCGGACAGTTTGTAAGACGAAGATATACTTCAAAATGTACACGGCCACTATTTCGGATAGTGCCACTTTCCTATCTGGTTCAGGAAATATTCCACTCCTTTCTTCATATTTAGTGTCTGTCTTTTAAGTAAGGTCCTTTTGTGTGTAAAGGATTTCATACTATTTAGTTCAATTTTTCTTTGCCAATATTTGTAAGATATGGTTGAGTATTAATAGATTAGTTTGCCACTATTATGGATAAGGAGGTTAGGAGATACAATGCGGATAATTATGTGTATAAAATATACTACACAGGTACCATTTCAGGTAGGTTGCAATAGGAAATAAGCAACATCAGTTCTTTTTATCAGAATATAGCAGAGGTATTAACCAGTTGGGGGTGAGATTTGCTATATGGGCCAGTTCTTTGTGAACATTTTTATTCTGTTTATGTGCGATGTCAATGATTGAGCGGGTTACGGCATATCCTGAAGCTCCCTATCCAGTTTTAAACTGGCCGGATATTTTCTGTTTCACTTTTGCATTCCGAATTGCTCTCTCCGAAGCATTATTATCAGGAGGAACTTTAAAATAATATAAAAACGTGAATACTTTATCAGCATGTCTATTCATCCTTTTCCAGAAAGCAGGAGTTTTTGGCGACGCCTTTAATTGATCTGATTTTGTTAATCTTTTAAATCTCCTTTTCTCCATAGGAAGTTTCTTTTAAAGCAATGGCATCTTGGAAAATAGTTTTCATTTGAACAGGACATTTTTGTTAGGAATGAGCTTCTTCCCTGCATTCCGTAAGGAGATGTAAGCTTTGGTGTCACTTACTATTACCGTACCAATAGATATGGAACCAGCCGGCATAGCCAGACTACCTTCATCTGAAAGCGTGCCATCCAGCTGACGTTTGAACTTTTTCGCCACATCATCGCTCATATTACAGCAATTCAGAGTAAAATTATAGATTAGGCTGGTCGGCACCTTTAAGCGATTCTAAAATTTATTTTTCGGGCTAATCTGTTTACTTTTGTAAATTGGAGACAGCACCGCCTCTGGCGAAGCCATCATATATTCTACATATTATTTTTATAATACCACGTTATCTGACAGGTGCGTGGGATTGTTGTTTACAATAGAATTTAAATTATTATGGTTACCTGCCATGAAGCAAAGATACGGAAAATATATAGGTATAACAAAATAATAGCCAGTATATTATATATAATCTTTAAAAATCTCTCTATCCTATTTGTATAGGAGAATGAGGCAAATTTTCATGCTGTTGGTGTTGATGACCTTATTTATCAGCAACACAAGGTAAAAGAGCACTGGTTCCCGGATTTAAACCGATGGCTGGGACAAGTACGGGATCCCCGGTTGTTTTGCAGATACCCGACGGAAAGCCTGTTGTGTCAGGGGTTATTCCTATTTATGAATGGAGAAGCCTCCCGGAATGCAGCTAATAACAGAGCCGAGCATGGGCTGTATTTTAAAGAGAACTTTAGCCGGATGTTTCCCGGGATGGAATGGGCTCACTTTGATACCGTAGATGCGCTGCTTAGAGAGATAAAATGGGAAGAGCTGGAGACCCAAAAGGCAAAGATGGTTCGTTTGCTTATTGAAAAAAAGCGGTTATTCGCTTTCAAGGGGTATTATTTGGTAGCCATTGATGCCACCGGCATAACTTCCTATGATCAGCAACAATGTGATAAACTGCTGTACAAAAAGTCTAAAAACGGTAAGGTTACCTATCTCAATATCATGCTGGAGGCAAAGATCGTTAACCCTGACGGGCTTAGTATATCTATTGACAGCGAGCCCTAGTCCAATGCAGA
>CAYXRN010000306.1:0-2231 GCA_964467635.1 uncultured Chitinophagaceae bacterium
TGAGTGGTTTAAATTCAGAGCCGGCCTTCCAGCCGGGAAAGGTATCTTGCTCTGACAGCTGGTATCCCAGGTCAAATAATATACGGGAAAGTTGTACCATGCCCTGATAATCACCATTTGGATCGTATTCATCGGCAGGCTGATGGTATTTGTGCGCGCCATAATCAGACCGCTGTTGTTGCACCCATGCTTTATCATGGGATACGCTTTGGAGTCCATTGTGCACATCAATGGCGGGTACGCCGACTTTGGCAAAGCTGAAATGGTCGGAACGGAAATAGCCACCGGAAGAAGGATTCAGGTCCCCGCGGACAACCAGGCTGTCCTCTTTCGCAATCTCGTAAACGTAGTCTTCCAAATGATTCTGTCCCAGTCCTGTGACGACCAGGTCCTTGGTTTTTCCATAAATGCCCATCGCGTCCATGTTGATGTCCGCTACTGTCTTATCCAAAGGAAAAAGCGGATGCGTAGCGTAATATTCAGACCCGAGCAATCCTTGTTCTTCTGCGGTAACGGCCAGAAAAACAATAGAACGTTCGGGGGAAGTCTGAAGGCTGGTAAATGCCTTGGCGATAGCAAGCATGGAGGCTATGCCACTGGCATTGTCAACGGCTCCGTTATAAATAGAATCGCCATTCACGGGAATGCCGATGCCCAGGTGGTCCCAATGGGCGGAGTAGATAAGGTATTCTGCCGGCTGCCGGCTTCCGGGGAGCAAGCCGACTACGTTGTGCGATACGTTGTATTTGATTTTATTGGTAAAATCAACGGCTAACTTTTGGTGGAGCGGAATGGCCTTAAAATCCCGCTTCCTCGCCATGGCGGTAAAATCACCGGTGATGCCGGCGTTGGCCAGTAGCTTTTTTGCGGCATCATAGGTGATCCAGCCTTCCATCTTACAGCGTCCCATATGCTTTTGTGGATCCTGGAGGTACAGCTGTGCGCCGCTGAAGCTGCTTTGAACCACACTCCACGGGTAGCTCGCCGGCTTCGTCTGGTGAATGATCAGCACCCCGGCAGCGCCTTGCCTAGCAGCTTCTTCATATTTATAGGTCCAACGCCCGTAATAGGTCATCGTATCCCCTTTGAAAAAAGTGGGTTTTCCGGATTGGAAACCCGGATCATTGACCAGCACGACCACTACTTTTCCTTTTACATCTACTCCGGCATAATCATTCCAATTGTATTCGGGAGCAACCACACCGAAGCCCGCGAATACGAGCGGTGCATTATGTAAACTCACCTTAGGGACTTCGTGTTCGCTTAGGGCGACGAAGTCTTTTTCATAGTGCAGTTCCATGGAAGTATGCGCGCTGGAAATATGAATAACAGGGGAGGGCTTGCTGTTGATTTGTACAAGAGGCACTTTTTGGTAGTAGCTGCCCTGGCTGTCGGGCAGGAGTCCGAGCTTTTTGTACCAGCTGCTGATGTAGGCGATGGTTTTCTGCTCCCCGGCTGTAAACGGTTTTCTGCCGGACATGGAGTCATCGGCAAGCGCCGCGATGTGCTTTTTTATAAATGCCCGGGTAATCTCCTTTTTGGCGTTTTCCACTGTTGAGGCAGACTGACAGGCGCTAAGGCCAATGAGCAAAAAAACTATCCAGATTGGCTTTATTGAAAATCTGCTGTAAGTAAGAGGGGCACCCATAAAGGCTATTAATTTTTTAAGCGAAGCGGCATCAGCAGCATGAGCAGGTCTTCATTTTCTTCTTTTTCTATTGGACGTATAATGCCGGCTCCGCCTGGTGTGGACAGTTCTATCTCTATTTCCTCGCTGTCAGAAGCATTCAGCATTTCAGCGAGAAAACGCGCGTTGAAGGCAATTTCCATATCTTCTCCGTTGTAGCGGCAGTTCATTCTTTCATTCCCTTCAAAGGAAAAGTCCAGATCTTGCGCGTTGAGTTGCAGTTCACTGCCTGTTATCGACAAGGCGACCTGGTTGGTACTCTTATTGGCGAAAATACCTACTCTCCTGAGCGCCCCCTGAAAGTCAGAGGTGTTTAACAGTAATTTGTAAGGATTGTCCTTGGGAATAACGACGCGGTAATCGGGGAAACGCGCATCTATAAGCCGGCAGATCAACTCCATCTCTCCAAACTCAATAAAGAGGTGGCTTTTGTTGTAGGTGATCTTCAGGGGGGTATCATTGTTGGGAAGTACGTTTTTAAGCAGGTTAAGCGGCTTTTTGGGGACGATAAAGTGATCCTCTTTAGGGCAGGATACTCCCGTAT
>CAYXRN010000307.1:0-2138 GCA_964467635.1 uncultured Chitinophagaceae bacterium
GGTAATCAACTCCCGGGTTACATTGCCTTTGAGCCACCAATAATACACCCAGGGCCGGGCAGATTCCGGTACGCGGGAAAAATCGGCCGCTGAAAGATCAATTTCTCTTAAGGGACCGGTTTTAGTATCCTTGCCGAACAGGATTTTTCCGTCCCAGATCAGAGGGTGAGGAGATCCTTTTACAAACCCTGGCATACCTAAACCCGCCGTGGCAAGGCCCACATCAATAAGGAACTTTCTTCGTGTATTTGACATAACGCTAAGATTTTCTTTGCCTGTTATCACCGGCTTTCTCACCGTTGATTAAAACCATTTGATGAGCTCATTTGCAATGATTGCATTACCCCATTTGTTAGGGTGATTGACATGCGACATATATTTATTGATACTCCCCTCCTTTTGGGCCAGATGTTGAAACCTACTGAAAGGATCTGCCAGCCCAATGTGGTATTCGGCAGCTAGTTTTCTTATCTGTTCAGCATGCAGCGCCAGCTTGTTTTCCGGGGCCAGAAGGTCAATGCGTTTATCCGGCGAAGGGGTAACCAAAATTACTTTTATGTGCTGCTGTAAAGCCTGCTCTATCATTTTCCGCCAAGCTGCTTCGGATCTTTTTAACCCCATACCGATATCATTTAAGGCATAGTCGATAAATAAAACATCCGGCCGGTGGATCAGCACTTCATCTTTAAACCTTTTTGCGCCTTGCTCCGCATTCTCTCCTCCGATGGCCGTTACAATGATATTGATCACCGCGTAGGGATATTTCTGCTTCAGTTGCCTTAAAAGCTGGTAGGGATAAGATTCAAAAGTATGAACCTCATGCAGGTCCTGGTAACCAGCAACTACCGAATGGCCATGAAAAACCAAATTGATCGTCCGGTTCTCCGGCCACACCCTACGCAACTGTCCTTTGATTGAATCCAGATAATGGGCGGCATCGGCAACCGCAGCTCCAGACGGTCGGGGTGTCAGAAGGCTGACGGCAGCCGGTCCTCCGGGCAAGACCTTTTTTAACGGTGATAAGGCCCCTACATGCGGATGCAGGCTTAGTAACAGTCCGCCTAAAATTGTGATCAGCATTTTTTTTAGCATCATGGGCAAAACTTTAACCAACCAAATACTCAATAGCCGTTGTTTTGTTCCAATTTTGGATTGATTGTCATCTCCCGTAAAGGGATTGGCATCAATAGGTGATCCTTATCTAAGGAAAAACTCAGGTTATTGTCCTGATAATAGGCATTCATAACGGACTGCGCCTTTCCCGTACGCAATAAAGTAAACCACCGCTTCCCTTCAAGGAAGAACTCCACTCTTCTTTCTTTGATCAATGCGTCTTCAAATTCCGATTGGGTTAAACCGTCTTCCAAATTTCCGAGCCCGGCGCGATTACGCACTGCGTTTATGTAGGGATAGGCCGCATCAGTTGCACCGCTGCCATTCAAGGCTTCGGCATACATCAACAACACATCTGCATATCTTAGGGGAATAAAATTAATTCCACCATCACCTACGACGCCGGTTGTAAAATCAACGAACTTTAATCCGTACAGTTCTTTTGCATACGTTCCGTCCACTAATAATATGGAATCGCCTATGGAGGCCTGTTTTCTCAAATCACCTTCCTCGTAGGCGTTCCAGATGTCAGGGGTAGGAGTCATTCGCCCAGAGCCCTGCATATTCCCAGGAAAGATCGCCATATCAAACCGGCCGGGTGTAAAATAGGAAGAATAGACATTCCCTTCTCCTATATTCCCGGAAAGATATTTGATGACAAAAATCGATTCCGTCAAACCACTGTTCCCATTGGTAAAGAGTGTTTTATAATCAGATACCAGCGCATATTTACCCCGGTCTATAACTTCTTTTAAAACAACCGCTGCTTTATCAAACGCTCCGGTAGTAAGATACACTTTTCCCAACAGTGTTTTTGCCGCTCCGACCGACGCCCGGGAAGCATCCAGGTTCTCCACCCCCTCCAGCAGGCTGGATGCACTCTGAAGGTCGGTGGTAATAAGGGCGTATACTTCATCAACCGGTTTTCGGGACAGGTCATAACCGGCTATTTCTTCCGGACTGTTAAACACGCCCTGCACGACCTGAACGGGACCGAATAACCGTACCAGATCAAAATACGCATA
>CAYXRN010000308.1:0-2117 GCA_964467635.1 uncultured Chitinophagaceae bacterium
ACTCTTTGAAAAATTCTGTTCTATCTGCTCCATCAAAATGCCATCCAAGAATATTTTCAAATAATCCGCAAAGCATTTTCTTGCTAGGAGATATCAACGTTATATAATACGAACCTGGCAAATCACTGACCATAGAGAGTGGGGCAAGAGGCTCTATTTCAAGAATAATATCTTTGTCCAGTTCTGGAATCTTTTTTAATAAGCGTATGTCTAATAAATCATTCATAAAAGTTGTTTTTTAAATTCCAAATCTCCCCCTCCCCGCTGCCAAATCCTGTCACTCGAAAAACTTTTTCCCCTTCTCCCTCAAAAAATCCTTAAATCCTTCCGGAGCCAGCACCTCAATCTCACCCTGTAGTCCCAACACGAAACGCCCAATACCCTGATAATCCGCTATGGGAATTTTCAGACGGTATTGATTTTTTTCTTTAGTAATATACTTTTCGGTTAACGGATATTCTTCGATGATCAAGTTATAAGCTTTCAGGTTTAGCAGAGCTGTTACGGTAGCGAGCGGAGCAACGGCCGCCATCCGGAAGGCATCGGTAAAGAGTGCATGATGCTCCGCTTCGTAAAACCAGGATGAAGGCAACAGCTCAACAGCTTTCATGCGGGAGATTTTGAATTGCTTATTGCTTTTGTCTTCCGTATCATAGCACCACACCGCTTTATAATCTTCCATAAACCGGAAAGGTTCTACTTTCCGGTCGGTGACGGCGCCACTGTTGGAAGACCGGTATTGCTGCAACATCACCTGCTTTTTATAGTTCATGGCTTCTCCCAACACGTGTACCCGTTCCAGTTCGTTATCTTGCTCCAGGCGGGCCAGCGCTTTAAAATCATACAACACATTCAGCTTCTTCACCAGCCGCTCTCTGAGTGGAGACCCTGCTTTCAGCTCTGCCAGTGTTTTATATAAGAGATAGGCTTCTTCTTCAGAAAAATGCAGCAGGTTATTCAACGACTTTCCGTTGGGATTGTCCAAAATCAACCGGTAGCGTGCCTCCCGCCTGTCCAGCACAAAACCTGCATTTTCAATAGCACGCAGATAACGATATACGGAACGCTCAGCAATATCAAACCGTTCCGCTATTTCAGCCCGACTATAGCTCCTGTTACCGGATAACAGCATCAAGACTCTTATCAGTTTTTCCATAGCAGCTTTTTTGATTTCATTTTTTAAGCGGTCGGCCAAGTCTATACCCCGCTCAGGTTTTCATACACCCCATTCCCAAACTATTATATACTCCCGCGCCAGCATTCAGCAGCAGTTCCAGTGCCTCCTGCTTACCCCACACCTTCAGCCTGAAATTTACAAATCCCCGGATCTTCGTCTCTGCCGACGTTCCGGCTTTAATGGTAATGAGCCTGGATTTAGGAGGGTTTTTATAAAAGATCGCTTCCATTCCGGCATTAGAAAAAACCGCATCTGCGTTTTCCGTTCCATACACCGTTTTATATTTTTCTTTCCAGTTATATATGAGTTGGGTTACAAATTCCGGATGATCTGGTGAGAGGAATTGATAATTTCCATTTTCCTTCTTCTGCCCGCAAACCAGAGGGGATATGGGTCGTAAGACAATTTCCTGGAAGGGTTCCTCAGTAAGGCCTGATGGAAGGGATTCCACGCGGTTGATCCTGAATTTAGCCCGGCTTTTTTTATCTCCTATTTCTATTTCCTGGCTTATAAATAAGCCTTTGATGAAAGTTTCAGCCGTTTGTGGCAAGTGAAAAGAAATAAGAACTTCCGCTTCGGGTTTCCGGAGCCGCATCCGGTCGCCTTCTATTTTAAAAGGGGTTCTTATATCAGAGAAAGTAAGCAGCTTGAAGGCTTTGAGGCTATTTTGCCGGTGATAACCCTGCTCGTGAAGAAAGCCGGCGTAGGCCACATCTGCCCGGCTGATGATCTTGTATATGGCAGCCGAGAGCGGATACTGATAATTCACAGGAAGCACCGCATTCTTGAGGGTGGTATGTAAATACAGGTTAAAGCGCATGGTTAAAGAACGCGCATAAATATAGTAAAAATTTGCGAAAGAGGCTATTTTTTAATAGAGGGTGCAGTGTGAGCCCTTAAATGATGCTTGCCTGACCGGCCTGCTTTATACTCAAAAAAT
>CAYXRN010000309.1:0-2084 GCA_964467635.1 uncultured Chitinophagaceae bacterium
ACATGTCTATGGGAAGGTAGAAACGCGGAAAGGAAATTATATGGGGTATTATGATAATGTTTACGAGGTTATTAGGAACGGTGCTGCATTAATGGTAACACCGGAGGACGGATTGAATACCATAAAACTTATAGAAGCGGCTGTAAAAAGCAACCAGGAAAGACGGATTATTGATCTTTAAAAGAAATATCATAAGCCCCGGATGGTCTTTGCTCATCTTTCATAGCTCGTAATTCACGTTGGCCAAGATAATCCTACCGGATATTATTGTCCAAATTAGCGAATCTGTTTTGCAGCGCGTATCTTTGCAGCCATGAACAGGCGTAAACTGGAAATGGAAGAACTTGGCCGGAAGAGTGTAGAAGAATTTATCGCAGCTGAGAAGACCCCCCTTGTTATTGTATTAGACAATATTCGCAGTTTGCATAATGTGGGTTCTGTATTCCGGACTGCAGATGCCTTTTTGCTGCAGGGAATTTATTTATGCGGGATGACCGGCAGACCTCCGCACCGCGATATACGGAAAACCGCGTTGGGTGCCACAGAAACGGTAGCCTGGGAATACTTTCACTCCACCCAGGAAGCGGTACAACAGCTTAAAAAAGAACAGTATTCCATCTGGGCCGTAGAACAGGTCGTGAACAGCGTTTGTTTATCCGATTTTCAAAAGGACGCGAAAAAGCCGCTGGCTCTGATCTTCGGAAATGAAATGCACGGGGTAAGCCAGGAAGTGCTGGACCTCGTGGATGGCTGCATCGAAATACCTCAATTAGGGATGAAACATTCGTTGAATATTGCGGTAAGCGTGGGCATTGTGGTATGGGAGGTTTTTAACCGGATCAAGCCTGTCTCTCCCGCTGATACTGCAGAGAAGGGAAAAACCGACAAGTAAAATCTGCTCATTGGCGCCTGCAAAAACTTCTGTAAATAGCCTATCTTTACACGTTCAGGAAAAACTTTTTATGGCGCGCATTCTGTCAATAGACTATGGAAAAAAACGAACAGGATTGGCCGTTACCGATCCTTTAAGGATTATCGCTACCGGGCTGACCACGGTCCCCTCGCCGGACCTCGTCTCCTTTTTAAAAAAATACCTGGAGACGGAAGAAGTGGAGCTTTTTTTGATTGGGGAGCCACGGAATCTGGATGGTTCTGATACGCATGCTACTCCCTTGGTCCGGCAGTGTATTAAATCGTTAAAAAAGCATTTTCCGGCGATTCCTGTTGTGACTGCGGACGAACGTTATACCTCTAAGATGGCCGCGAAAACCCTTTTTGATTCTGGTTTGAAGAAGAAAAAACGACAAAATAAAGCCTTGCTGGATGAAACCAGTGCAACGATTATGCTGCAGGAGTATCTTCAATCAATTTAAATTATCTTTGCACAAATTTTTGTTATGGTATTGCCTATAATCGCATATGGAAGTCCGGTCTTAAGGGAAAAAACGAAGGAGATAGATCAAGATTATCCCGGGTTACAGGAATTGATCGCGAACATGTGGGAAACGCTATACGCCTCAAATGGTGTCGGCCTTGCCGCTCCGCAGATCAACCGGTCGATCCGTCTTTTTTTGGTGGACAGCAAGCAGATGTTTGAAAGCATGAGTGAGGACGAAAAGGCCGATTACGAAGGGGATGAAGGCATTAAACAGGTCTTTATCAATGCGAAGATTCTTGAGCTGGACGGTGATCCCTGGGTTTTTGAGGAAGGCTGCCTCAGCATCCCTAAAATCCGGGAAGATGTAGATCGCCCGGAATCTGTAACCATTCAATACCAGGATGAAAACTTTGAAACGCATACCCGCACCTTTACCGGTCTGTCAGCACGCGTCATTCAACACGAATACGATCACATAGAAGGCAAGCTTTTCATCGACTATCTCAAGCCATTGAAAAAAAGGCTGATCAAGAAGAAACTGGACAACATCACTAAAGGCAAAGTTTCAGTTGATTATAAACTGCGTGTGCTAACTTAACTTATCTTATCTTTGCCCCTGATCTGGGTTTTTATTCCCGCTCCGGCGGGATGAATGAAAAGGGAACCGGGTGAAAATCCCGGACATTACCCGATGCTGTAAGCTCTG
>CAYXRN010000310.1:0-2079 GCA_964467635.1 uncultured Chitinophagaceae bacterium
GGAGGGTAAGTAGAAATATACAGAACCATAGAATAATTCATACCTTGTACAGCTAAATCACCAATTGCTATTGATTTATGATCTATACGATTCCGACAAAAAAAGGGTTAGGCATTGAACTATGGGGTACATATAGCGATCTGGAATGCCTGCACGATGTAGTGGGCAATTTTTGGGGTAACGAAGACTTCGAAACCATTAAAGGATTCGCCAGCAGAGAAATGGTAATCCGTATATTTTCCTATGAAATAAGAAAAGCATTTCAGGAGTGCAGAGAAATAAGTAAACAAAATCATTATACTTTGGAGCCGGCAAAATACTTAGGTACGAAAATCTCTTGGCCACATATGCTTTTCTCTCTTTCCGCAATCCGGTTTAACATGAGATTTTATCAATCAAACAAGCGGGACTTATCAATATTGATGTACCTGGATTATTGTTTAGAGAAGTCGATGATCAAATTTGATCCTGTCGGAGCAGACAAACTCAAACGTTTCATGAGTGGAGGGATTGATGCTGATAACGAGTACCTGTATCAGTTTTATAGAAATATAGAGGTTCAATATTTTCGATTTAGCGGAGGCAAAAGAGCGTTTAGACGGCTGCCGGACCTACTCGAACAAGCTATTTCATGCACACGCGGGTACGATAGTTGCTTGGCCATGCTAAAACAGGAAGCTAAAAGACTGAACTGTGGAATAGAATCCTTGGAAATTAACAGTAGCGATATTGATTATGAAAATATGAAATGGTAACCTATTGCTGAAGGGTTCCAGTTTCTGTAAGCCAGGCTTCTGCTATTGATGGTAAAGAATTAAATTTCATTACTTGAAAATGATATGGCTGAAACCCAGAATACCGATCCTGTTAATACCCCGATAAGACACAGCTTACCTCGCGTCCTTATCCGTATAAAGTATCATCTGAAGAAAAAGCAAAGAACGACACAAGTATTAAAAACAGATATTAAATCCGATCAAGCGCTTATCTTAAAACGTTTTCAAGGAACTTAAACCGATTCACCAGACCCCAGTGAAGTCAAATACAGGGACGTTTTTAAGAAAAGCTTACCGCTTTTTACTCTTAAGCCAGGTTGGCATTGTCGTTGAGTCGTTTGGGGTACTAAGTATATCCTTATATAACTCCGGCTTTCGAGCCTGCCGGTACCGATAGCCACCTGCCAGTCGCAATTTATCTTCTGTAATTACAGCAGTTGCTACTTCATTGCCAAAGCTTCTAATCTCTGTAAGAATGTCACCGTAGGGGTCCAGGATCAAAGAATTTCCATTTTTCAACTGTTCTCCATCATAGCCGATGGGATTGGTAAATACGTAATACACGCCATTATCATAGGCTCGGGCCGGGAGCCAGCGCATCAGCCACTGCCTGCCTTTAGGCCCGTCAAACTCCATCCTCAACGGCACAGGATCAACCATTCTCTTTTGCCATAACACATCATCGACAAACCCCCTGCCCGGCATAGAAGAGGGGGTACACATGGTCACATGGGGAGCAAATACGACCTCCGCCCCCAGCAACGTCGTGGCCCTTACATTCTCAATAACATTATTGTCGTAACAGATTAATATCCCGCATTTCCAACCTTTCAAATCAAAGACCACATATTCCGATCCCGGATTCAAATAGGGGCTGATAAAAGGATGGATCTTACGATATTTAGCTATTAGTCCGGACTTGTCCACACACACATAGCTATTAAAAAAGCTATCCTCCTCTTTCTCCACCAGGCCTGCCAAAAGAATGATATCATATTTTTTAGCGATCCGGATAAGCTCCTGTGTACTTTTCCCCGCTGGAACTTGCTCCGATAATCTTGAAAGCTCGTCTCGTGATAAATCTTTACAAAAAGTATAGGCTGTAATCGAGAGCTCATGGAAACTGACGACTTCTGCCCCTTGTTCTTTCGCTTGGGCTGTCAGCCTTTCAATAACAGAAAGATTATATGCTTTATCTCCGTCCTGGGGTTCAAACTGCGCTACGGCAATATTTAAGGTTCTCATCATATTCTATTTTTAATTGAGGAAAGTGAACTACCCACCCACGCCAGAGGCGATGGGT
>CAYXRN010000311.1:0-2066 GCA_964467635.1 uncultured Chitinophagaceae bacterium
GATTCCTGCATTCCCTATGGATGGAGGCAGGGTACTCAGGGCCTTGCTAGCTTTTAGGATGGACAGGGGATCGGCAACGCATCTGGCAGCCGGCATAGGTCGTATTTTTGCTATACTTTTTGTCTTCATAGGGTTTCTTTTTAATTTTTGGTTGATATTTATCGGTGTATTTATCTATTTGAGCGCCAGTGGAGAGGCTACTTATGAGACTGCCAGGAGCGCCCTCAAAGACCTTTCCGTAAAAGATGTATTGATGACAAAATATACTGTTCTCTCCCCTGATGATACACTTGAAAATGCAGTACAAGTATTACTTGAAGGACAGGAACGGGAGTTTCTCGTTGTGCAGAATAACCAGGTATTGGGGATACTTACCCGTAAAAACCTCATGCGCGGATTTTCTGTATTTGGAAAAGATTCACCCGTATCGAACGTCATGCAGAAAGAATTTATAGCCCTCGCTCCCGATATGAAATTGAAAGATATATTTTCCAAAATATCAAGAAACGACAGCATAGTTTATCCTGTTCAGCATGGAGGGAACCTGCTTGGAATGGTGAATAAAGAAAATATTAATGAATTGATCATGATCAACCGGGCAGTTCTTTCAAAACGTATGGTATAATAAGACCGGTGAAAGCAAAAATAACATTCAGTCCAAAGCAACCTGCATAGCCCATAAAGAATTTGACCAATATCATCCTGATCTCTGATGCCTATCATTTTTTATTCGGTTTGGCAGCTATTACATTTGTATTATAAAATATTGTTGCAATTCAATAAATGATAAAAAAAATTCTTTATGAAAAAGTTAAGTCATCTTTCATTAGTGCTCCTTCTATTAACTGTGGGAGTAGTATTGGCACTCACGAGCTGTAAGCCCAGGCAAGCCAAAGATATTATAGAAGGTGATGCTGCGGGGAAAGTCTATGTGCCGCCAGGCAAACATGATGAACTGTATATGTTTGCTTCCGGTGGCTTCAGTGGACAGGTAAGTGTCTATGGGCTTCCCTCGGGACGATTGTTGAAAGTAGTTCCCGTCTTTTCCCAAAACCCGGAGAATGGCTATGGCTATTCGGAAGAAACAAAACCGATGTTGAATACTTCCGTTGGTTTTGTTCCCTGGGATGATGCACATCACACCGAATTGTCTCAAACTAATGGTGAGATTGATGGCCGGTGGTTATTTATAAATGGGAATAATACACCCCGTATCGCTCGTATCAATCTTATTGATTTTAGAACCGAAGAGATTCTTGAAATTCCAAATAATGCAGGAAATCACGCTTCTCCATTTATTACTCCTAATTCAGAGTATGTTGTTTCGGCTACGCGTTTCAGTGTTCCTATTCAGTCTGATCCGGATGTACCTATCAATAGTTTTAAAGAAAATTTCCGTGGAACCATCTCTTTTGTTAAAGTAGATAAAAATACGGGACACATGAATATTGCCTTCCAGTTATTGGCGCCGGGCGTTGATTATGACCTTTCACATGCCGGAAAGGGGCCTTCTGAGGGATGGATGTTCTTTTCCTGTTACAATACCGAAAAAGCGCACACGCTTAAGGAAGTAAACGCCAGCCAGAAAGACAAAGATTTTATCCTGGCATTGAACTGGAAAAAGCTGGAGGAATATCTCAATGCGGGTAAAGCCAGGGATGTAAAAGCTGAATATGCACATAATGTATTTGATGGAAATACGCATACGGCTACCTCAACCATGGAACAATCAGTAAAAATGATGGATCTGAAAGACCTTCCTGATGCTGCTTATTTCATTCCTTGTCCCAAATCGCCTCATGGTGTAGATGTGGATCCTACCGGAGAATATATTGTAGCCAGTGGAAAGTTATCTGCAGTTATACCGGTATTTTCTTTTAAAAAGATACAGGATGCCATTGCAGCTAAACAGTTCGTAGGGGATTTTGAGGGTATTCCTGTATTAAAATATGAGGCGGCCTTGAAAGGGGAAGTTCAAAAGCCCGGGCTGGGTCCTTTGCATACAGAGTTTGATGGTAAAGGAAATGCCTATTCCACCATGTTCCTTTCTTCCGAAGTTGTAAAGT
>CAYXRN010000312.1:0-2049 GCA_964467635.1 uncultured Chitinophagaceae bacterium
TCAATTTCCTCGCTTTTATTGTGATCGGAATTAGAAAATTTATTAAAAACAAAAAATCAAGATGACTTCACTATGCACTTTAGTGCACGTTGCATTTAGCTTCAAAAAAATCACCTTTGAGGAGTGGAATATCAAAGGACGAATGGCCTATCTTCTTTTTTTATGGATTATATTTCCCTAATTTTGCGTTATATATCATATTATCAGGCAAAACCGTATCTTATATGGCATCTGGGGTAGGTAAAATCATTGGAGAACTGCGCGACCGGAAAGACTGGTCGCAGGGGGGACTGGCCGCCGAAAGCGGCGTCTCCCGGGAGATGATCGGTAAATATGAACGTGGCGAAGCAGTGCCTTCCGTGGATGCCGCTAAAAAAATTGCCGACGCCTCCGAGGTGTCTTTGGATTATTTAGCCGGCAGTACCAGCCGGCTACTGGAAAAAGATATGTTGAAGCGTATTAATGATATCCAGCAATTGCCCTCCGAAGATAAAACTCATCTCTTTGCTCTGATGGACGCTTTCCTCAGAGATCATAAAGCGAAGAAAGTTTTTGTGCAATAATAACTGAAGCCCGGTTGATAACTTTTCAGGTTTCGGTTGTTATTTCGCACGGATTATTAATTTGCTCGGACAAGTTCTCTTATCGGGTTTCTGAACATTCTTTATACATATACCAATTCCCCTTGTAATTCTGATAATTTTGTTTTTTAAGGTCTTCCAACGTATTCTTTGAAGACAACTTGAGCAAGTAATATGTACATCTATCATACCACGGCAGAGAAAGAAGTACATTTCCATTTTTATCAACCGATAATGCTAATACATCAATCTTATCGAAGGATTTTAAAACTTGTTCAATATTGTCTATGTCTTTTTCTGCCAGTAATACCTTTTTGTCTTTATTATAGGCTACTTCTATTGAAGATATTTTTTTTGCAGCTCTACTTTTTTTTATTTTATACGTAACTCCTTGATAGGTGACAAAGTAAACTCCCTTTCGATTCACTATGCTCATATCACTAAATTCTGAATAATCTGTACCCATTAAAGCATTAATCTTTTCTTGAAGGCTCTTATTATGTACACAACCGAAAAGTGAAAGAACACCCAATAATAGTATGATAAATATCTTTTTTATTTCCATAACATTCTATAATAGTTTATCTCTGCATGAAATATTCCTAATTTAATCGAACGTTGATCATCTTTTGAGTCTAATTGGGACGGATAACCATTTCGTCGTGAATTAAGCAAACTATTAGTTTCAGCTCCTAATTGTAAGATTCCATAGTTAAATCCTACTGTATACCCGGTCGCACCCCATAAATAATTTCCAAAATTCATAAAATTATGGGCTGTATGGTCCCCTTTGGGCAGGAACAAAGAATTTGATTTCATAGTAACCCCATTAAAATTTGCCTTAGGATATTTTTTGGGAAGTATTGTAAATGAATAATCAAAGTTTCCACCCCCTTGACTCTCTCGTGCAAAATTCAGTTTTCCGGATTTAAATGCACCTTGTTCTTTCATCATTGATTGTATATCCTTCTCACTAACAAAAACAAGTTTATTGATTGTTCCATTTCTAATATCTTCAGGGTCATTAACAGGGTCAGCAAAATTAAAATACTGACCGTCCCATTGTTTCAATTTATTTTTCCCCTTTCTTATTGTTTTCATCATTCCATAAGAACCCCTTTGTCCCTTTTGCTTTAGGTCATACATTCCAATATATTTTCCGTTTGATTGATTAAATCTATAAGTTGTATCACCTAGAACATCTGTATTAAAAATCGGATTATCTGACATCGCTGAATATGGTGACCAACCTGGAGAAGGTTTCGGATCAATCTGCCACCACCTGCCAATCTGTGGGTCTAATCCTCTGAACTTCGCTGTATATAAATCCAAACCTGAGCCATCGTTAAACTCCTTACGATTAAACTCTATTCCATTGAACTTCCGCTTACCTTCTAACCTTAGCGGAGCCACTGTACTGATGCCACTCATTGTCAGTCCGAACGGATAGTAATGAGTCTCCTCCAGT
>CAYXRN010000313.1:0-2041 GCA_964467635.1 uncultured Chitinophagaceae bacterium
GATACATACTGAAATGTTTTCAGACGGAATTATCCCTTTAGTGGAGAAAGGCGTTATTACGGGGAAGTTTAAGAAGGTCCTGCCTCATAAAATTGTTTCCTGCTTCGTCATGGGGACAAAAAAGATCTATGATTTCATCCATGATAATCCGATTGTAGCTATGAAAGAAACTTCCTATACCAATGATACCAGTATAATCAGAAAGAATCCCAAAGTGACGGCTATTAATAGCGCCATAGAAGTGGATATTACCGGCCAGGTCTGTGCAGATTCGATCGGGACTTTTCAATATTCCGGGGTAGGAGGCCAGATGGATTTTATGCGTGGCGCCGCCCTGTCCGAAGGTGGCAAGCCAATTATTGCCATGGCATCTACCACTTCTAAAGGAGAAAGTAAAATTGTGCCTTTTCTAAAACAGGGAGCAAGTGTTACTACTACCCGTGCTCATGTACATTACATTGTAACAGAGTTTGGTGTTGCGGACCTGTATGGTAAAAACCTGAGACAGCGAGCAAGAGCACTTATAAGGATAGCTCATCCTGAACACAGGGAATGGCTGGAACGGGAAGCTTACGACCGTTTTAAAGATTTTTAAAATTAATGGTAATTTTAAGTTAATTTAGCATTAATCTCTTATTTACGGTATTATATTTATCACTTAAATGAACCGAAACAATGCCTGTGATATTCAACGATACAGGAAAAGAAACTACAAATGGGCATCAATATGGCCTGGTGTTCAGCCATGCTACTATTGGTATCGTCGTGACGGATAGCTATGGAACGATCATTAACTTTAACCAACATGCGGAAAAACAATTTGGGTATAGCAAGGAGGAAATATTGGGTAAAAAAGTAGAGATGCTGATACCCCAAGAATATCATGCGCTCCATACAACCGACAGAGCCTATTTTCTGACACGACCGGAGCCGCGTCAAATGGGAGAGGGGAGAGATTTGTTTGCTATTAGAAAAAATCACACTCGTTTCCCCGTGGAAATAAGCTTAAGCCCCTATTCACTCAATGGCGAAACCTATGTGATTGCTTTTATCATGGATATTACAATCCGAAAACGAAATGAGCAAATTGTTTTAAAACAAAAAGAAGAGCTGGAACGTATCACGAATGAGGTATCAAGGCTGAACGCTCAGTTGGAACAAAAGGTAGATGCCAGAACACGTATGCTTCGGGAAACTTTGTCAGAATTGGAGCAATCAAGGGAAGAATTAAGTGAAGCCCTGGAAAATGAAAAGCATATGAATGATTTGAAATCAAAATTCGTAACCCTGGCATCACATGAATTCCGCACACCCTTAAGCACTATTCTTTCTTCTGCTTTTTTACTGGAAAAGTATAACGACCAGCCAGCACCGGAGCAAAGAATGAAGCATATTCATCGCATAAGAAGTGCTGTACAGGGACTTAAAACGATCTTAGATGATTTCCTGTCTGTTGGAAAGCTTGAAGAGGGTAAAGTGACCATTATTGAGCAGGAAATAAATTCTACGGAAATACATGACCTTGTGCAGGGAATAACAGAAGATATGGAACAGATGCTAAAGCCCGGTCAGCATATTACCTTTGTGTGCCATTCCGATGCTCGGATTAAAGCAGACTTAGATATCCTGAAAAATATTATCATCAACCTGGTTTCCAATTCCATTAAATTTTCAGATGAAAATAGTGAAATAAATATAACCTGTTCTGCCAATGATAAAGAGTTATCTATTGCTGTAAAAGACGAAGGGATTGGCATTTCTGAAGAAGACAAGAAACATTTATCCGAAAGGTTTTTCCGTGCCGGGAATGCAATGAATATACAAGGAACAGGATTAGGACTTCATATAATAAAGAAGTATCTTGACCTGATCAGGGGCAGAATGGAAATCAAAAGTGTACTTAATAAAGGTTCTTGTTTTACTATTTATATACCTACATTATAAAATGTATAGTTATGGAAAAGATACTTATAGTAGAGGATAATAGGGAAGTCAGGGAAAATATTGCTGAAATTATGCAGCTTTCCGGTTATGAAGTTTT
>CAYXRN010000314.1:0-2015 GCA_964467635.1 uncultured Chitinophagaceae bacterium
CATCCGGATCGAATCCATTATATTTCTTCCACAAAAGGAGGTTCTCTCCCGATAAACTGAATTGTACATCCCGGAGCACATTATTGGTAAGCCCGGTAATATCCCAACGGTAGCCGATCGTCACGGTTTTTAGTCTTAGATAAGAGGCATCATACACCATTCGGTCAGAGGCAATATTATCTACCGCTCCAGCTCTAGGCAAGTGAGCGTTCGGATTCCGGACAGGATGCCACCCGTTGAGCATATAGGTATATTGGTTGGTGAGGTTACCCCCGGCCATCCATTGTTCAGAAATGTTGTAAATCTTTCCGCCAAGAGAATAATTCACGAATGCGCTAACAGAAAAGTTTCCAACATCGAAACTATTTTGCAGACCTCCGTATACATAAGGATCAGCATTGCCCAGATAAATGAGATCATTCTCGTTTAAAATGCCATCGTGATTGATGTCATAGTAACGGGGTGCACCAGGAGTATACATGGCGGGAGCCGTAGATACATAGCCTTTGGTAATTTTATTGCGGTCGATCTCTTCCTGGGATTTCCAGGGGCCGCCATATTGGAAGCCCCAAAGGGCGTTCAACGGATAGTCCTTCACATACCCGTACATCATATAGCTGTTGTTGCTGTTTCCTGAGTATACGGGCACGTAATCGACCGTCGCAATATCTACTACCCGTTGTTTATTGTGAGCAATGGAAAACGTAGTGGTCCAGGAGAAGTCCGCCTGACTGACGTTACGAGTCTGAACGCTGAATTCTATACCCTTGTTCGATGTTTTGCCCACGTTGGCCAGACGGGTGGAGTATCCAGTATGTCGCGGCACCTGCACATTCAATAGCAAGTCACTTGTAAAGGACATATAGGCTTCGACCGTAATATTAGCCCGATTGCGGAACAAGGCGATATCGGTTGCTATGTTATACATATCCGTCTTTTCCCAGGTAAGATTCTCGCTGGCCAGGCGGGAGGGGTAAAACGCTACGGGCTGGGAACCATCAAAGAGATAACCGTTGGTAGTGGAACCTAGTGCGGAAAGCGAATGGTAGGAGGAGATGCCATCGTTCCCTGTACGACCTGCACTCATTCGGATAGAGAATTCATCCACCCATTTGACTGATTGCATAAACTCTTCGTTGCTCACAGTCCATTTTAGCGCAGCCGACGGAAAGAAAGCCCATTTTTTGTTTGCTGCGAAGTTCGAAGAACCGTCTCTCCTGCCGGTAACCGTCAGGTAATACTTGTTTTTATAGTTATAATTCACACGGGCGAGGTAGGAAAGGGAGGTCTGACTGGAATTGCTGGAGCCGGCGCTGTAATTTTCCTTATCAGGGATGGAGTTCATATTGTTCCACTTGATAAAATCAGACTGATATCCTTCACCCGTGAGGGTAAAGTTGTCTGCACCACGTTGTTGACCAATAAAGCCGAGTGTAAAGTCCAGGTGATGCGTTTCGCCCCAGTCATGCAGATAGTTCAACGTCGTCTGGCTCATCAGGTTATGGCTAGTGTATTCCCCCCGGTAAGCTCTGGCTCCCTCTCCTTCTTCCTTGGCCGGAAGATTGCCTGGATCAAATTGAAAAGTGTGCCGCGCATAGGAGTAATAGTTTAACTGGGATTTAATCTGCATGTTTTTCATCGGTTCGAGTTCCACGAAAACAGTGTTGGTCGAATTATTGCGTTTTAAATTGCGGATCACGCCATTGTCCAAAATTGCCCGCGGGGAATTGAACTTTTGTCCCGAGTACCAGAGGTCATTGAAATTGCTCTGGGTCTTGATCAGAGGATTTAGAAAAATGGCACCTCGCCACCAGCTGGCTCCTCCGATGGTAACGAGATTTTTATCCTGATCGCTGTTCGAGAAGTTATACTTGTAACCCACTTTTAGCCAGTCAAACAGCTGATAGTCTAAGTTCAATCTCCCTGTGATCCGTTGCAAGCCACTTTTTTGTATGATTCCCTGATTATTGTCATAGCCGACAGAGGCATAATAACTGGTTTTCTGTCCACCACCG
>CAYXRN010000315.1:0-2013 GCA_964467635.1 uncultured Chitinophagaceae bacterium
CAAATATGGACAAAAGCCTATGACAGCACAACAGCTAAATCTGATTTAGGTATTCCTCTGAGATTAACCCCTGACTTTAATGCCCAATCTAAAAGAGCATCGGTCAAGGAAACATACAATAGAATAATTACGGATGCAAAAGCTTCCATTCCTCTATTACCTGATTTACCCGATGGTCCGTTTAGGCCATCTAAATGTGCAGCCTTTGGGTTATTGGCAAGAACTTATTTAGTTATGCATGATTATGATAATGCTGGTATATATGCCGATTCATGTCTTAATTTAAACGATAATTTGGTTAATTATAATACGATAGACACTGAATCAAGATATCCGTTTTTCGCTATTCAATATAAAAATCCGGAAATTATTATACTTTCTACTGCTCGCGGCGCCCTGAATATTAATTCCCGATACGCAAGGGTTGATTCTATTTTATTCAATTTGTACGGTGCAAACGATTTACGTAAAGATATATTTTTTGCTGACAATCCAGATAGTTCACATTATTTTAAAGGTAGTTATGTTCCGGAATTCGGTAATTTCAATGGAATATCAACAGATGAAATACTTCTAATTAAGGCTGAGTGTTTAGCAAGAAAAAATAAAATTACCTCTGCTATGAGGGTTTTGAACGGATTATTGATTACAAGGTGGAAAGACGACACGTTTGTTCCTTACCAGGCAGAAAACAAGGAAAAGGCTTTAAACCTAATTTTGACAGAACGAAGAAAGGAATTGGTATATAGGATGCTTCGATTCTCTGATATTAAGCGATTAAATAGGGAAGGCGCAAATATTGTTTTGAAACGAGTTATTCAGGGAAAAACTTATGTTTTGAATCCAAATGATCCTCGATATGCTTTACCTATACCCCAAAGTGTGATATTGCATAGTGGAATAGCTCAAAATTAATAGATGACGCAAAAAGGTAAAGGACAAAATACCTTATGGGTGATTCGTCCTTTACCTAAGAAAAACCAATACGTTACTGTTTTTGAGCATTAGTCTCAAAGTTTGTTCCGCCATCAGGCATTCCATTTGAATCAAATGTGATATTCAAAGAACTAATATCCTGGGGTGGAACTCCGGTTATGCCATTAACCTGAACTGCACATTCATTTCCAAAGCCGATACAATCCTGCGGTTCCGTAGTGGTTGGCGTGGTATATTGTGTTTTGTCCTGCCTTCCCTGGACAGTTTGGGTGCCGGTGAAACTGTACCAATAAGTACCAGCCTTTACATGACTATTGCTCTTTACAACTGTAAACGCGCTGGCTGCGACCCCTACTATAACAGCAAGGATAGGCAGCATTAATTTTCTTTTAAGCATGTTTTTAAATTTAAAAGTTGAAAAATAAAACACCGTGTTTAGAGGGTTAAAAATGATCCTACTCTGTTCTATCAGGTTTTCAGTTACTTCCTGCTGTCGATTTCCCCGACAGTGGGTCTTCCTGTCGGCCAGACAGGTTTGTTGCACCAATATCTTTGTCGATCTTTTCCTCTGGTCAATCACTTCCGGATACAATGCCGGAATAGTTCAAATCCGGCATTATACCACGGGTGGTTCTTTCTCGTAGAACAGGCGTCCTTTTATGTCGATTCCGCCATTATGCTTGCGAGTGCCAGCGGTTTATGCATTCAGGCAGGATAAATAAAATTCAGGGGTATCCTGCCTTAGCATCGGCATACGTCAAACAGCCCGGACAGGCTGTGTTTTCTTGGCCCTCCCCTTATAAAATAGCTTTCCTTTATGCAATAATATTCCGGTTACCGCCAATAGGATAAATACGCTGTTGAATACAACATGTCCCACCCAGCTTAATTGTGAAACGATTCCGCCGCACGAGCATGGCAATGTTTTGCCGGACAGCAGCATCAATAAGAGATAAACTGTAAAGGCTATCAGCAACCCCGTAGCGCTGTATAAGCCTGCTAACCGGGTTTCGGGAATCACCAGCAGCGCCGCTACTCCCAGCTCCACCACCGGCACCGCCCATGCCAGGAAACCGG
>CAYXRN010000316.1:0-1945 GCA_964467635.1 uncultured Chitinophagaceae bacterium
CCAGGTGATCAGCCTGGTGGCCGGCGCGCGTAGCAGGCTGAACATGTTGTATATTGCAGGCTGCTTTGCGGGAGCGGCACTGGGAGCCGCACTCGGGTTAATCGCTTGGCACTGGAACAAATGGGAAGGGGTTTGTTATGTGGCTTTTGCGATACTTGCAGTACAAATCCTCACCTATGCGTTTTCGTTAAGGCGATGAGAGCTTCTTGTGATGCGGGCCTGCTTCCCTTTTTCTAAACTATCAGCCTTTAGCCATAATCGTCTTACTTGTTTGTTCTACTTTCATTTTGCCACCGATGTTGTAATCCGGCCTGTAAGGAGTCATTGCTTTTTTTAGCCCATTGTCGTCACGCGATTTAAGATGATCACTTATCCAGTCATAAAATTTAGTGATGTTATCCCAGTTTTCCACTTCATAGTGCCAGATCACGTCATGATTATCCTGAGCGCCTACAGCTTCGCTAATGGAAAAATGGCTGATATAGGGACATTTTTTCATGTACGTGGTCAAAAAGTCCCGGTATAATTTTCGCTCGCCGTAGGTTCCGTTCAATTCTGTCACACGAGAGGTAACTTCCAGCTTTTCGTGTTTTTCCTGGGCTTGTGCGAGCAGACAAATGCCATTAAGTAATAGGAGTGCTAAGAGCGCATGGCGCATCGTTTTCATAAGCAGTTTATTTTTAATATTAGTATTTTACTTTTCCCTGAAGCAAGCTAAAGAACATCCCGGGCATAAAGGCGAAAAAGACGTGCCGCTGAAACAATACCGATCGTTCTTTTTTTTGCCTGGATTAATTCGATGTTTTCTTTCATTTTCTTCATTAAATTAAAGGAGATACCCGGCAAAAGCTGGATGTACAGATGTGACCAAAGCAACAACGTTACCTGCTTCCTGAACATGCCGTGACACGGTGATGCTGGATGCCGACTTACTCTGCTTTTTGGCGGAATTTACCGGCGAGCAGCAAACCAATAATAAAACATTGGATGACCTGGTGAAAAGTGTCAATCAACTAACCGGCAAAGTAGCCCAGGTTGAGGAAAAACTGGCCAAACCGGAGCCGGTACAGGTAATGGTAAATACCAATCCGGTACAAAAAATAGTGAGGGAAGGGATTGCCACCATGAAGTTGCTGGCAGCGGTAAAGCCGTGCCCATTGGTACGGAAATTCCAGGTTTTGCTCTTCCCGGAACAGGATGCCCGGTTGTTTTACAAAATCGTTTTCGGACGCTGGTTTCTCATGCTGGTTATCCTGTTCAGCCTTTCCTGCCTCTACTCTTTGATAACCTTCACTGCCTTTAGAGCGATCCTTTTTATACTGTTCCTTCAGATGCTTTTTCTTCAACCCATAGGGCATCTTCTTATTTTGTCCTTTTTCACGATGCAGGGAAAAATCGACCGGTATCGTACTTTTCCCATCATAGTAACACATCAAGAGTAACCTCAGGCCTAATAACGATCGATGGGTTACATGATCCCATAACCTGCTGACTTTTTCAATTCTTCTCCCTCTCTTAGGCAACAAGGAATCGTCCAGAATCAAGCACCTTTTACCATCTTCTGACTCTGCACCTTTAGTTGATACTATTCGCAGAAACCTTGTTACAAATCGCATAAGCAGTTTACGCCATGGTATGTCCTCTCAATTCTTAAAACGGTAATACACATCCTTTCCGCCGTTTGCCAATCCTTTGTTTCCTGACTTAAATAATGCATAGATGCTAGCGTGCCGTAAAAACGGAAGAATCACGAATATGGAAAATACGCTACTCATTCCGTATCCTCTTTTTTTGATACCGTTTAAAAGGTTATAAACACTCTTAAATTCAAAGAACTGGAGTTGATGAACCAAATAATCGACCATCTTTTCTGAATCCGAAAAATACTTTTTTAACTCTCCTACTGATTTTATATCTTTGTTCTGTAGCATGGGTTTTGTTTTTT
>CAYXRN010000317.1:0-1933 GCA_964467635.1 uncultured Chitinophagaceae bacterium
TGAATCGCGGTTATTCCCCGCCGCAACAGAGATACCAGAAGGAAAAATTTTTGATGTTTTAATAGTGGGGGCTGGTATTACAGGTTTAACAACCGGTTTACTCTTGCAGGAAGCTGGGAAAAAATGTATCATTTGCGAAGCGCATAATGTAGGTTATGGCACATCTTCGGGTACTACAGCCCATTTAAACACCTTGCTGGATACACACTATTATGAAATAATTAAAAAATTCGGCGTTAAAGAAGCCGAGCTGATAGCCAGCGGGGCAGAAGAAGCCATTTCAATAGTAAAAGCACAGGTAAAAATGCATCGTATAGATTGTGACTTTACCAGTTGTGACGGGTATATTTACAGTGAGGACGAAACACAATCAAAACACCTAGAGAATCTGAGAATGGGCATGCAAGAAGTTGGAATCGCAAGCAATTATGCAGCCGATATCCCGATACCGATTCCTTTTCAAAAAGCTCTTCTTGTTCCGGGACAAGCTTATTTTAATCCAGTAAAATATCTTTTTGGAATAGCTAAAGCTTTTGAAGCCTCAGGTGGCCAGATTATTACCAATGCATTCATCGAACATGACAAAGTCCGCAACTTTGATCATGAATCTGTTGTTCCTGTAGGTACCAAATTGATAACAGTAAAAAATCTTGTCTACGCCACCCATTATCCCCCCGGACTGAATCTTTTACATTTTGAGTGCAGCGCCCATAGGAGTTATGTACTGGGTGTGCAATTGGAAGAAGATAATATTTCAACAGGTGTTCTTGAAGATGTCGTATATGATTTGAGAGAGCCTTACAACTATTTCAGGCCAGCAAACATCAATGGGAAGAAGTACTTGCTTGCAGGTGGATTTGACCATCCGACCGGGAAGCCGCAGCATACCAAAGCGTCTTTTAATGGGTTAGAAGCTTATTTAAGAAAATATTTTAAGATAAAATCCATAGACTACAAGTGGTCGGCTCAGTATTACAAGCCGGCCGATGGATTACCGTATATAGGTCGGCTACCCGGAGCAAATGAACGAACATATGTCGCTACAGGATTTAACGGAACAGGAATGACCTGGGGAACGCTGGCGGGAAAAATAATTTCAAAAACTATTCTAACAGATAATAGCGAATTTACCAGTTTGTTATCCCCTTCAAGGATAAAACCGGTAGCCGGTTTTAATGAAATCATAAAGAAAAACGTTAATGTCGTCAAACATTTTGTCGGTGATAGAATGAAAACAGAAAAAATAAAAGAATTAACCACAATGCGCAAAGGGGAAGGGCGCGTTATATCCTATGCAGGGAAAAAAGTTGCGCTGTATAAAGACAGGGAAGGCAATTTGAACGCCTTAGACCCTGTTTGCCCCCATGCCAAATGTTTGGTTCAATGGAATGATGTAGAAAAGAGCTGGGATTGCCCTTGTCATGGATCTCGGTTTAGCCCCGATGGTCAAATTTTAACCGGACCAGCCTCCAAACCTTTGGAAATCATTTCTTTAACTGCCGTTCAATCGGAAGAAATGTAGAAGGGTTTCTACGCCCTAGTGTTAAGTTAATTATACTATCGACATGGTACGCTATACAGTAAAACTCAAAAAATCGGAGGTAAAAGAATTAACTGGTATTATTAGTAAAGGTTCGCATACGACTAAAGCATATAGAGCAGCCTATATCCTTTTAAACTGTGATGCTGGAAAATATTCAAACAAAGTAACCAATGAACAGATCAGTCAGGTATTAAGGGTGGGCATGCGTACTATTGACAGAGTAAAGAAAAGGTTTTGCGAAGAAGGTCTGGGAGCGGTTTTAGAGCGGCATTCCACTACAAGAGTTTACAGCCGAAAGATAGATGGAGACGTTGAAGCAAAACTGATAGCACTTTGTTGTAGTGATCCACCGGAAGGCTTTTCAAACTGGTCATTACGACTGTTGGCAGA
>CAYXRN010000318.1:0-1911 GCA_964467635.1 uncultured Chitinophagaceae bacterium
TGCCTTTGAGGCTGTCCAGGTAATGCTTTTTGCCGGTGTTTCTTTCTCTGAAAATGAAAAATCGTTTTCAAGTTTATGAATAGCAGCAAGAATATAATCATGCAACTGCTCAAAGGCCAATAATTTTGATAACTTGAAGCTGTAAACCCTTGAAAACCGGTGATCCATTTCCAGCGAGTAGGCCGGTTCTAATGGCATGTCCTCCGCATTATGAAGAAAAAAGCGGTCATCCTGATACGTCTTTCCGGTTCGATAATAGGTGTGTAAATAATTGTTGCGCTGGAAATAAATGCGGATACGTTCCAAATTACCCTTCAGATACTTTTTCTGCGCGTCCGAGTCGCCCACCGGACGCCGGGATTCGATGTAGAACAGTTCGGCATAGTAGATAAATTCCCTTAAAAACAACGGTTTTTCTTCCTTAAAGAACCGGATTTCTTCCTCCTGCTCTTTAAAAGCATAAGAGAGAATAAATTCCTTTAATTCAAGCAGGTATTCCGTTGTTACATGGTAAGCCCGTTCTGCCTGCTGAATGAGGCCTTCCTGTTCAATATGCACCTGCATGAGGGCCTCACTCATCTTATTGTAAAGGTCTTCAACAAATGGTAACATGGCTGTAGATTTGGTTTTCATAAAGGCTTCTTTGCAGTTGAATGATGCACCCTTATAGGGGCATATATTTAATTACTTACTGCAAATAGTCAATAGCAGCCACAAATTTCGATAGAGAAGGTCCAAAAAACAATACGTAATTACTAGTATTTTCATACGTAATTTTACGTATATTTGGCCGACAAACTGCGGTTTATTGAATACAGAGTGTATTAATCAGCTCTATTTTGTTAGATGCGCCTGTTTTTTCAAAAATATTCTGAATATGTGTAGTAACCGTCCTTTCTGAAATAAAAAGCGCCTCGGCAATCGCTTTATACGATTTGCCTAACTTAAGCGATTTAACGATTTCCGTTTCCCGGTTGGTTAGTCCATGCTGTTTACACTTTTTATCCAAATTGGTGAGATGAGCCTCATTCAGGATATTATCACCAATTCTATCATGATTGAGGTTGATTATCGAATTATTGATAATTGCCTGATATTTCCGATCCAGTTGCCTGAAGATATTATCAATTTTGCGCTCCAGGAGTTCAAAAGCAAAAGGTTTGGAAATATAATCAATGGCGCCCAGCCTAAGCCCTTTTAATTTATCGTTATAAGTCGACCTGGCTGTTAAAAATATGATGGGAACATGGGTATATTTTTCCATCTTCGCCATAATTTCAGCGAAATGAAAGCCGTCCATCCTATCCATCATAATATCCAATAGGATTAAATCCGGTATAGCCGGGAGTTCTTTCATCTCCCTGATCGCGTCCGCGCCATTAAAGCTGTAAAATACGTTGTATTTCCTTACCAGCTTCCCGTATAGAAAATGAAGCATCGCCCTGCTATCTTCAATTAGAAAAATTGACCTTTTCCTGTGATCATATGGCCTTTCATCCATGCTATAATCATAAAGATCATAGATGGTGGAATGTAGTTTTGTCGTTTCTTTATGAGGTATTTTAGAATTTTTACTGAAGTTCCTGTCCAGTAAAACAGAAACTTTGGTTCCTTTTGAAAGCGAGGGGTTGCTCTCAATAGCTATGCGTCCGTTCAATCTATCCAGTATTTTTTTTACAATCGTTAACCCAAGACCCATACCCTGTATAGCGGTTGTCCTATGGCTGATCTGAAAGTAGGGCTCAAACAACTTTTTTTGTTTACCAGGATCAATACCGACGCCGTCGTCTTCAACCATAAATGCGACCTTGTCTTTGGTTCCGTTTAATGTTATAGCCACTTTTCCACCTTTCACTGAGTATTTAATGGCGTTTTCAATAATATTGTTGATTATCCTGTTTATCGCATTGG
>CAYXRN010000319.1:0-1911 GCA_964467635.1 uncultured Chitinophagaceae bacterium
CCATGGATAAAAGGTTTTAATTTCATAACTGTCTATTTAATGATTAATCACGCCTACCAACCGGGATTTTGTACCATATTTTCATCTCTATCCATCACTACTTGGGGAATTGGAAACAAATAATAGTTAGGCAGAAATACTCTTGTTTCAAAAACAGTTCTCTCATAAAAAGCTTCCCCATCAGCCAATATATTCATTCCGTAAAAGGGTCCCCCGTCAGTTTCTTCCGCTATTTTCCATCTTCGCGTATCAAAATACCGTTGTTTTTCAAAACAAAGCTCAACCCGTCTTTCGCGATGAATAGCCTTACGCATGTCTTCCTGGCTAGCCGGAATCGGCAATGCATCGGGGCCACTGCCATATGGAGGTATCCCCGCTCTCAGCCGGATCTTATTTAGATATTTAATTATATCGGGGTTACCGGGATCGTATTCGTTCAAAGCCTCTGCATAATTCAATAACACTTCTGCATAGCGGAACATCAATGTTGGACGGGCTATGTACTTACTTTCCGCCGGATTAGAAAATGGGCTTACTCGCTTCTTCCAAAGATATCCTGTAGCAGTATGCTTTCGACCTCCACCAGCTGCCCCAGTATTCCCTGAATAGTTTAATCCAACGACCTTTATACCCAAACTACTAGTAGTATTTACCCAAATACTACCATTATAGACAATGTCTGCATAAAATCTGGAACCACGACCGACATACATATTATGGACTTTTCTCGCTTCCGGGTCGCCGGGAGCCTGAAAATCTGTAAATCCTGTTTCAGAATACCCTGATTCGGGATTTATAATAGGTGAACCATCGGAATTATACCCAAGAATAGGCGAACGTCCGTTTGCCATAAAAAACGCATCTACCATTTGCTGAGTTGGACCTGATTGCGTATACCCACTAGCAAATCTCGGCCCAAGATACCTGTCGTAATAATAAGCCAGGTTTTGCATTGACGCAAATATCCATTCCTTATTCCACGGTTCTAACGCCACATTTCTTACCGACAAATATGGATTAAGATTACCATTTTCATCATATTCTTTATATAAAGAAAAGATACCAATATCAATAATGTCTTTAGCTGCTGTTGCAGCCCTTTCCCATTTACTCTCATCATATTGTTGGCTAAAAAGCGGGGCCCCATCCAAATTCTTGACCCTTACATAGTCTTTATTTCCGTTAAACAGTGGACTGGCTGCATATAACAGCACTCTGCTTTTTATGGCCATGCATGCCGCAGCCGTCGCCCTCCCATAATCAGCTTCTGACTGGTTGGTAAAATTTAAAGGAAGATTTTTTGCCGCGATATCCAGCTGCTCCACAATATAATTTACACAGGTATCATAGGGTGAGCGGGCTAATTGTAATAAAGTATCACTCGACGGCGCATCAACGGCGATAGGTTTGTCGGGAAGAATAGGGATTGGTCCATATTGTCTTAAGAGACAAAAATAAAAATAAGCTCTTAAAAAACGAGCTTCCGCGGTATATTGTGCTATCAGCTGTTCTCCATCAGGCAGCTTAAGAATCTCCTGATTCTCTCCAATATGTTGCATAAAATAGCTGGCAGATCTAATGGCTTTATAATAATCATCCCAAAAAAAATAAAAGTCTGAATTAGACGACCAGCTTCCTAAATTCATTAGAGAGGAAGCGTATTTCCAGTTACCAGGTATATTGTATATTATATCCATCTCATCTGAACAACACTCAAATGGGTCCCAAGCGTTTACTTGCCAAGATGTCTGTACGGTATGATAAATATTTGCCAGGTATTGCTCCGATAGTTTTTTTCTTTGGAACACCTTGTCTATTGTAAGTTTATCGTCGGGAACCTGATCAAGGAAGTCTTTTTGGCAAGAAGCCATCACAGATAGCAAAATCCACAGGCTTAATAATATAAAGTTT
>CAYXRN010000320.1:0-1892 GCA_964467635.1 uncultured Chitinophagaceae bacterium
TTTTTGAAGAGCGATTTTATCGGGTTTTTGAAAATTTAATATGGCCATTTTACAATGTAATTTTTAGTTTTTTACATGTATCCGTCAAAGGAGAATAGCTTTAGTCCTATTCTCTTTCATCAGATTTTTATTTAGAATACAACTCAACGATCAGTTGCTCCTTGATATTTTCAGGTACGCTCTCTCTTTCGGGATAAGCCAAAAAAGTACCTTTCAATTCTTTTTCGTTCCAATCCAGCCAGTTGAATTTGGGGTTTTTTCCCCTTACCCTTTCCGTGAGAGTAGCATTGGTGGTAGACTTTGGCTTAAAGCCTACGACGTCCCCGGCTTTCAAACGATAAGAAGGGATATTCACAATCTTTCCGTTTACGGTAATATGTTTGTGAGATACCAATTGACGGGCTGCAGGACGGGATGGCGCGGCCCCCATGCGGAACAACGCATTGTCCAGCCGGGCTTCAAGCAGCTTAATCAGGTTTTCACCAGGAGCACCTTTCAGGCGAGAGGCTTCTTCAAAAGTTTTTCTGAACTGACGTTCTAAAAGGCCATAGGTATACTTGGCTTTTTGCTTTTCACTTAACTGCAGCGCATATTCGCTAGGCTGTTTGCGCCTGCGGTTTCCTCCATGTTGTCCGGGAGGGTTGCTGTTCTTACTGAGGTATTTTCCGTTTCCCAGTATAGGTTCTCCAAAGCGACGGGAGATACGGGTTTTAGGTCCTGTGTACCTTGCCATAATTAATTAACAGATTTTTTAGTTGCGATGTATGATTATTAAAAAATCTTAAAACAGAATCATACACCCACAAGTCAAATAAAACAATAGATATAAAAAAACCTCTTCACACTTTCGTATGAAGAGTACGTTTTCAAAACAAATTAAACTCTTCTTCTCTTCGGAGGACGGCATCCATTGTGCGGCAATGGCGTAACATCTTTGATCATATTGACTTCAATCCCTGAATTGGCAATTGCACGAATAGCACTTTCTCTCCCTGATCCGGGTCCCTTCACGTACACATCCGCACGTTTCATGCCTGCATCTATAGCCACTCGGGCAGCATCCTGAGCAGCAGTCTGGGCCGCATAAGGGGTGTTTTTCTTAGAACCTCTAAATCCCATTTTACCCGCTGTAGACCAGGATATTACCTGTCCCTGCTTATTGGTAATGCTCACAATGATGTTGTTAAAACTCGCGGTGATGTGTACATCACCGGTTGTCTCCACTTTGACCAATCTTTTACGGGCAGCAGCTTTGGTGTTTCTTGGTTTATTAGCCATTGGTTAATTATAAAAAAGTTATCAGTTAAAATCTTATTTACGCGGTGCTTTCTTCTTCCCGGCAACCGTTTTACGCCTGCCTTTCCGTGTCCTGGAATTAGTGCGGGTACGTTGTCCGCGCAACGGAAGGCCCTTACGATGGCGAAGCCCCCTGTAACAGGCAATATCCAAAAGACGCTTAATATTGGTTTGCACTTCCGAACGAAGCGCCCCTTCTACTTTTATTTCGTCGTTAATGATGGTACGGATGGAAGTAAGCTCATCATCATCCCATTCATTCACTTTTTTGTCGCGATCGATTCCGGCTTTGTCAAGAATATATTGCGCAGTGGAACGACCGATACCATAGATATACGTCAATCCGATTTCGCCTCTTTTATTCTTTGGAAGATCTACCCCGGCTATACGTGCCATAAATAGTTATATTGTTTTTTCTTAATGGTTAAATTGTCAAATTGCTTATAAAAAAGTTATACGGGTAACAGGTTATCAGCAAACTGCCTACGGCAACCCCTACCCCTGACGTTGTTTAAAGCGAGGGTTCTTTTTATTGATAACGTACAATTTACCTTTGCGACGTACAATAATACAATCGCTGCTTCTTTTTTTAATGG
>CAYXRN010000321.1:0-1874 GCA_964467635.1 uncultured Chitinophagaceae bacterium
CCGTGCTTATTATCATAAAATTCTGCGAAATGTTCACGCTCTCTTATACCCGCCGAGAATTATGGGACCAGCTGGATTCAATAACCTTTTATGGGAACGAGACCTGTGCATGGTCGCCTGATCCTCACATTACTTACCGTTATTTATTGGCTTTGGTAGAAGCGGCTTTTGTGATTTATCAGATCTCCGGTTAAAGCCAATTGGCTGGAATGGCGAACTACCTTTTCATCTAATAGGTTTTCCACTATGCTTAAAGTAGTGATCTAAATCAATTCCGTATTGCGTTAACAGTTTATCAAGATGGAATATACAAATATGCCCAACCCCTTTTATACTTCTGATTTGTCTTAAATCTCTTACAAAGAGCTCATCCAGATTTTCAATTCCAGCCCGATCCATAGCATTTATAAATCTGGTGGAAAGAGTTGCCTTAAACTTCTTGAAAGGGGTGTATCGTATTTCTTCCGGCAATGGTAAATAGTTTCTTCCTTGTTCCATGATACAATATGTTTTAAATATTAGCCTGAATGATAAAATTAAATACTTAATCTGATGCCAGAAGAGTTATTTGATGAACAAGGAGACTGTAGTGGTGAAAAGACGTATTTACAACATGAAGACGTTTTTTTAATTTTCTAAAAATGGTCTCTTGATGTCATGTTGTATTTGATTCTTTGTTTCATATCATCTTAGTGAGAATAGACCTGACTAAATTGATATAAAACATAATATTTCTGGTTGCCAGTGTTTTTATAGGTCTTATCCATACTTTTTCTAAAGTTTTTATTTTGATAAAGAGCCTTCCACGCCTTCCGGATCCTGCCGTTTTCCAATTACTCTATCTTGACTATTTGCCGATTGTCATTCCAGTGAATGCCAAACCCGTACAGGCAGGAAAGACTGAACAGGATCACCAGTATCAGGAACCAGCGCCCGAAGACTATTTTGTACAACACTTTAGCATCCCGCTCGGGGAACAGCAATATCTGGAATTTTGGCACCAAAGGGCGGGGCTTTGCCGCCGACAATAACCGCATGGTAGCGATCCCTTCCTTCTTTTACTATGTTTTGCACTGAATCAGAATTTACCGTTACCCGAACCGGCTCCGGATTTGCCAGTTTCTGTTCTATTTGGGATACTTTACCCCTTAACTGATTGACACTTTTTACCAGGTCGTCCAGCGTTTTATTATTGGTTTGCTGCTCGCCGGTAAATTCTTCCAGCAGCATTTTCAAGCTCTCGTTTTCAAACAGATTGTTTCTTTTCTGGCTCATCGCTTAAATATTGAATGATTGTATTTTGATGTTTATATTTGCTGTTGCGGCTTTTTCCGTTTTTTCTTTTTTCACCTGCACCCCTATACCACCCTGTCCGTGCTTCCCCGGCACTTCATGCTGGAAAACAACATACGTTGCGGACTAGAGGATTTTGGCGAAGCATGGCTTTTGGAAAACTGCTACAACCTTTTTTATGTGCCCGCCGGTATTCGCCATCACGCCTGTTTACAACCGGCTTTCATCGCTCTTTTTATATCGACTTTCCCCCGCCTACCGGCAACAACTGGTGGCTGAACAGGACGAACTTAAGGAAGCCAATGAAAAATTATCGCGTCGTCAGTCCGCGAAAGGCGTGCAGCAACATGCCGCTACCATGACGCCAATGATCACCGATATGATCAACGCCCTGCTATACGAGCGTCCGGCAGTGCCGGCCCAGCAGGAAGTGTTTATCGAGATCACCGCCAAGGCCCTGCTGCTGAAATATGTGCAGGACAGCCCGGCAGAGCTTTAAAAGATTGTAGCCATATTTTTTATGATCTACTGGTGATTCCCTTTTTATAATAGGCTACATCCAGTCCTTTCACCGTTTGCCG
>CAYXRN010000322.1:0-1869 GCA_964467635.1 uncultured Chitinophagaceae bacterium
GAATGAAGGCGGCTGCATACCGGGGTATCGGGGCGATTTCTGCATATCGGGCGGCTATATCGGCATATAGATTGGGGTAGCGGTCCAGTAAAGCTCCAAGTTTGGCCAGATCGCTGCAATAGTTAAGGAGATGACAGGCAATAAAAACAGTGTGAGGATTCTCCCGTACTGCTGTTTCCAGGGAAGCAGCCAATTGTTCATGGTTCAATTTCCCGGGAACATTCATGTTTACATGCCACTCTGCAGCATTCATCAGGCCATCATTGGCAGAATCCGGCGGGAGATACATCCATGCATCTTCACCGAGGTGGATGCTCACCGGCATGTGCAGCTCAGCACATTTGGCTAACAAGGGTTTCATCTGAGGATCGCCAATATGCAATCCTTTACCGGGAACCGGTTTGGAATAGAGTTCTCCTTCTCCCTTATCTCCGAGTTCTCCCACCCCTCTCGCGCCTGCCCGGTAACACCGCTCCAGTTCCTGTACGGCATGGGCCTGCCAGCCCGGTTTGCCATAGCCGGTATAATCGAATCCACACCATACCTCAAACCGATCCGGATAATGGCTGTACTTTTCTACCAAGCTGTCAAAAGCTTTTCCTGTCCGGTAGGTAAGGACGATTGTCTTTTGTATGCCCACAGCATCCATGGTTTTTACCCAACGATCTACTCCGCCGGCCCCCTTTACATAGTCATGGGAATGCATGTCGATAACGGGGAAGGCAGCTTTTTCGGGAATTGTTATCGGCGTATGATAGATAGACTGCGGCTTGTAATTCTTGAGCAGAATATCCGGTGCTGTACCATGCTGGGCGGAGGATGACAACGGCAGGGCATATACTGCCAAGAGGAGGATTGTCCATTTTTCTAAACTTTTCATGATCTGTTTATGATGTTTAATTTTCTGATAATAAGCTCTTTTACGGCGGTAATGGCCTGAGGAAAGACTTTCCTCAGATCAATCTCCCGGTTATCGGCCAGCAGGGACTGTAGCTCTTTCATGAAAGTATTTTTTGTTTCTGTGGCCAGATTTATTTTACTGATACCGGATTGAATGGCTTTTTGCAATTGTTCGTCGGGTATTCCGCTGCTTCCGTGCAACACTAAACAGCAACGGGTAGCCGCCCGGATACTTTTTAAACAATCAAAATTCAGTTCAGGTGTTTCTTTGTAAAATCCATGGGCATTGCCAATAGCGATGGCCAACGCATCTACACCGGTTTGTTCGGCGAAGGCCTGTGCATCTTCTGTAGATGTAGGCGATAACGTTTGCTTTTGTCCCAGCTTGGCCACATATCCCAGCTCTGCTTCTACATTTGCTCCATAAGGTGCTGCAGTTTTAATGACTTCTCTGGTTATCCTTATGTTTTCCGAAAAAGATTTTTCACTTGCATCTATCATTACGCTGCCAAATCCGGCATCCAGGCATTTTTTGATAACTTCTACTGAACTGCCATGATCTAAATGTATCCAACCTTCCACCCCATATTCTTTTAACATGGAAGTGGCTAAGCTGACAGCCGTTTTTATACCCAAATAATTTAGAGTACTTTCACTTGTCTGCAGGATCAAAGGACTTCCTGTTTCTCTGGCGGCCAGTAGCAATCCTTTTAATGTTTCGAAATTATAAAAGTTTGTAGCCAATACAGCTGTATTTTTTTTGACACAATCCTTTAATTTTTCTTTACAGGTCATTTAAGTGATATTTAAATTGTTCTGATGCAATTTTTTGTATTTCTTTTTTGTTGTTGAATGCAGTTGTCCCCCCGTAACAGGTAGTATTTATAGCGCCGCACAGGGCTCCGAATTCGAGACAGTCGTTGATAGGCTTGTTTTGCATGAAGCGGTGTATAAAGCCTGCGTCAAAAC
>CAYXRN010000323.1:0-1844 GCA_964467635.1 uncultured Chitinophagaceae bacterium
TTATCTTAATCGACCAGCGACCATCCATTACGCTGCCGATAAAAAGAAAGTGCTTAACCCGGATTTTTCTTTTATCGTGGATCCTAAGTTTCTCACGGATCAGCAACGGGAGGCGCTGGTTACCCTCAGAAAATATTATACCACATTGGACCCACCTGTTGGCAAACAGGTACCCGATATCATTCAATTGATTCATTTTGGGATTGGATTTTACCTGATCAATCCGGTTAACCGAGACCCCAGCAGAGACACTGCCTCAAATCGCTCGTCTTCGACCGTGGAAAAAATTCATCCGCAGACGCTGGAGCAATTCGCGTTCTTCCTCTATGCATTTCCTTTATATAAACGGTATTTTTCCAAGCGCTTTTACCAGCAAGCCTATGATCTTGCTTTCCGCCAATGGCGTAAAGTGGGATTGTTCGACGTGATAGCCGTCATAGGTAGTGGGAAGGGCAGGGAAGCTCCCGGGCATTCTATCCTGCCGAATTTAATGATGTATGAGGTTGCCAAAAGAACGGGACGTTCAGACGCCGAAGCGTTCTTTAACGCGGCCTTTAATCAGGCTAAATGGGTAATGGATGAAGTTGACTGGCATAATCCGCAAACGACTAAAGGGCAACGTATGAGCGAACATAAAACGATGCCTGGCCTGGTTTATTTTTTACGAAAATATCCCGATCGTGCCCCTAAAGGACTACAGCGGAAGGTGGAGGAATGGGCTAAGATAATGATTCGTCGTTCAGATAATATGTGGGATTTCAGAAGGTATGATACCATTAAAAACTGGAGTATTCCTAAATATAACGAACCCGGCAACCTTGCGGGCTTTACTGCCAGTGCCTTAGCAGCGGCAAGCCAGGTGAAAGAACAGGACATACGGGAGCGATTGACAGAAATTGGCTATGCCAGCCTGGATAATTTATTCGGAAGGAACCCGCTAAACGCGGCCTCTCCTGATTACCCCAAGATGGGTTTTCCCTATTTGGAAAAAGGATGGCCAAAGATTTATCCCGCCAATTTATGCGGCCGTTTAGAAACATGCCGGGGAACGCTGAATTCTTCCTGTAATACTTCCATGTATCCTTACCACCCGGAAAGCAAGGCGTTTGCACACGCGGAAGGATGGGTGGCCTTCAATGCGGCCTGGAACGTCTCGCTCGCCTACCTCTCTTATTATGATACCAGGCTGCGCTTGATGAAACAGGGAACGGGAAGCCCCCTTAAGGTATATCAACCCGGCACCCCTTTATATGTTGAATTACAAGCCCCGCTAAATATAAATAATCATAAAAAAGAGACCGGGACTATACGTTTAAGTACTTCTGACGGGCGTTCCCAGAAATTAGAGGCAGTAGAAACGGGCCCACACAGCGGCCGTTTTAGGGTACAGGTGCCTGGTAAGTATTTAAGCGCTTCGAAGGTCGGCGAGAATCAGGAGAAAATTAAATGGATCATGTTTTCCTATGGGTATGGCTTGTTCAGAAAGGAGATCAGACTGATTAGAAAAGGAAGCAGATATAGGGTACAAACACCTGATAAAGCCCGTTAAATCAAAAAATAAGATTGACGCCGTGAAGCAAATATGTATGACAGTGGTATGGCTTGTTGCAGCCCAACGTTGTTTTCCGCAACAGCCGGTAGTTCAGTTCCACTTCGGCGATAATGCGGAGTTAAAGAGGGTAATGGGCATTGATGGCCAAAGGGCGTTGGACCTATCGGAAAACAATCCTGAAAGAAAAGCTTTATAAACTCAATGGAAAACGGGGCGTGATCGAGAGGTGCCAAAATATAGAGTACAACGAGTTGTGACAATGGTTGTCTTACCTCTATTAAATCAGAAAAAC
>CAYXRN010000324.1:0-1821 GCA_964467635.1 uncultured Chitinophagaceae bacterium
GTGGGCACCGCAGGCTTCCGGCGGAAATACCTGGTATCCGCATTCTTTTTTGGCTTCCCCTGCGCAAAATGAGCCGTGGCTTTCTTCGGCTTTATCGCTGCTGACGGAAACAGTTAACAACTTAAAAGCAAGAGGTATTGCCGAAGCTGGGATTTACTTTCTCGGATTCTCTCAGGGCGCTTGCCTGATGCTGGAGTTTATTGCGAGAAATGCCACCAGATACGGGGGCGCCGCGGCATTTTCCGGCGGGTTGATCGGCGATAAAATTTATCCGGAGAACTATGAAGGAGATTTTAATGGTATGCCTGTTTTTATTGGCAGCAGCAACCCGGACTTTCATATCCCGGTAGAAAGGGTGTATGCTACAACCAACATATTAAGGACAATGAACGCCGATGTTACCGAAAAAATTTATCCTGATATGGGGCATACCATCTCAAGGGATGAAGTGGAAACAGCCCGCTCCGTTATATTTAAGAAATGAGCTATTTTTGGCAGGGCATACACCGCCATGTTCTTTAGCCTCTTTTAATGGCTGTTGTGGCAATTTTTTATATGGCAGATGAATTTAACGATTGAAAACATATTATTAGTTGGTTCCCTATTGCTTTTGATAAGCATTATTGTAGGTAAAACGTCCTATAAATTTGGCGTCCCCACTTTGATATTTTTTCTGGTAGTCGGCATGCTGGCGGGTTCCGAAGGTATTGGAGGTATTCATTTTGACAACCCCAAAACGGCCCAGTTTATCGGCGTGATTTCGCTTAATTTTATTTTGTTTTCCGGTGGACTCGATACGCGTTGGACAGCGGTGAAACCGATTCTAAAGCAAGGGCTGGTTTTATCAACCTTGGGGGTACTGCTGACTGCCGGTATTCTTGGAACTTTTGTCTGGCTGGTTACTGATTTTACGGTTTATGAAAGCTTGTTGTTGGGATCCATTGTTTCCTCGACTGACGCAGCGGCGGTATTCTCCATTTTGCGTTCAAAGAGCCTCGCCTTAAAGTCCAACTTAAGACCCACCTTAGAATTGGAAAGCGGAAGCAACGACCCCATGGCCTATGTGTTGACCATTATGTTTTTGACTTTGGTCATTCACCAGGATGAAAGTGTTGTCTCTATTATTCCTTTGTTTTTTAAGCAAATGATTCTTGGCGGAATAGCCGGTTTTGTGTTTGGCCGGGTCAGCCGGTTTGTAATTAATAAAATTGAGCTTGATTTTGATGGGCTTTATCCTGTGCTGGTTATTGCCTTGATGTTCATTACCTTTTCGGCTACTGACTTTGTCGGCGGCAATGGGTTTTTGGCCATTTACATCTGTGCCGTTTACTTAGGCAATCAGAATTTAATACATAAGAAAACAATCTTAAGAATGTATGATGGCCTGGCGTGGTTGATGCAGATCGTACTTTTCCTTACGCTGGGTCTGCTTGTTTTTCCCTCTCATATTGTTCCTTATATCGGTGTTGGACTGCTGATATCTTTGTTTCTGATTATTGTAGCCAGGCCTGTCAGTGTTTTTATAAGTCTGGCTTTTTTTAAGATGAAGCGAAGGAGGCGGTTTTACATTTCCTGGGTGGGCTTGCGTGGGGCTGTCCCTATTGTGTTCGCCACCTATCCGCTTTTGGCCGGTATAGAAAAAGCCAGTATGATATTTAATATTGTATTTTTTATTTCCTTAACGTCGGTTCTGATCCAGGGAACAACCATTCCTATCGTTGCCAGGTGGCTGAAAGTTGCTTTGCTTGAAAAAGCCAAAGCGGTATTAGAAAAAGACAAGCTTATTTTGAACCTGCCTAAATCTTCTATGCAAAAGTTTAA
>CAYXRN010000325.1:0-1785 GCA_964467635.1 uncultured Chitinophagaceae bacterium
GGTAGTAATAGAAGGATAATATCTTTTGTCATACATCTTAGCCTTTGTTGCACTCACGTTCGTCGAGGTCCAATAGGTATTGGGGGTAAACGCATCACCACCATATTTTAAAAACATGCTATCGAAGAACGTTTCATTCTGCCTTCTTAGCTCACTGATGATTTCATAGTCATGAGCAGCGCCAAGGTACCAATCATCATAACCACCGTCTCTAACCCTAATTGCCCATCGGGCCATATCGGTAGCAGACTTTCCAGGCCCGTATAAAGCATCTATAATAGCCTCAGTATTTGCGGCACCGTCGGTTTCGCTGTTTGCCTTTTTGACATCTACATTTCCATTCGGAAACCAGCGGATTTTAGGAGCAATATGTGGTGAAACCACTTTCCCTGTGACTTTATACCGCTCCCATCCCTTCAGATTGGCTACATTTTCATTAATATGCACGATTAACCCGCCTTGCCAGTAGGAAAATATTTTCGGCGGTTCTATCGACAGGCGCTGGCTTCCTAATGAGGTTTCTGTGCCTGGTTCAAAATAATAATCAAAACTTCCAGAATCTCCCTCATAAACAGCTTCAATGCTCGCACTATATAAAACAGGGAATCCTTCCGGCGGAATTACCCGAATGGAATCCCCGGCTCTTATCGCCGTCACTACTTTTGTCTCTGTTGAATTAAACTCTTCCTTGTAAAATAGCTTAGCGCCAGTTATTTCTAGATCTGCGGGAGCATCCGAAAGGTAAATACTGGCATAGTTAACCAAACCCATCTCTGTTTTAATCGGCACGTTGCACTCCAACCGCCTTCCACCTTTGCTAGTTGCAATTATCTGAATACTCCCAGACGCCTCAAAATTTAACTCTAACCCTGTTGGCGCATTTAACATAATAACTCCGGCTCCATTATCGCCTGAAAATTGATAAGTCGCGGACCAACCCTCGGGAACATTAAAATCGAGACTCTTAACTCCAGAACTCTCAAAATCAATAGGAATAGAAAAGCCAGGTGCGACTGTTAGGGTATCTACATTACCAGACCAGGGTAATAAAAGAGTTAATGGATCTTGTCTTGGTATAAAATATTCATGATTGGGCACTTCATTCGTGACGATCGTAATATTGCTGTCAATATCAAACCGGACTTCTTTGAATAACGATTTCTCTCCAATTGCCCTAAACCTATCTCCCTCAGAATCAAATAATGGAATAACCTGATCCTCCACCTTTATCACCCATGCACCGTCTTCTATATCGAACTGAGGTGTAACCCCTTCTTTGGAAATACTATAATTGGAGCGCTCTGCGTCTTTTATTAATACAGTTGCAGAGGTGCCCGTACCAACAATTCTTGTCCAATAATATAGCTCATCAATCTTATGCGCTCCTATTAAGGGCGCCGGGTAATTGGCATTATCTAAAAGAAAACTAACATCGTCAGTGTGCTTAAAGCGAAAGACATATCTATTGCTATCTACTTGTATAGAGGTTACAGAATCATGGTTAGCAATGGCCAGCACGATGCTTTTCAAAGAAACGACATCGGTATTCATTCGGGCTAACCAAGATTCCTTCAGCTTCGGATCAGGTTCAGGATAAACTCCTTCGTTAGGATCATCCTTACACTGAACGAACAAGAACACGGCCAAAATTGATAAAATTCGGAGTAGAACTCTTGTTTTCATAGTAAACTTTTTGTTATGGGATACGTTAAAATCATACTACTTTCTGTTATTACGTAGTTGTTATTTGCCGTACGCTAAAAAACGTACAGTTAATAACTAAAT
>CAYXRN010000326.1:0-1776 GCA_964467635.1 uncultured Chitinophagaceae bacterium
CAGGTTTTTAATGGGGTTTAATTCAAATGCAAACCTTCCGTAAAATTGGTTTTTCTGATTACGTATATGTCCGCCGTAATGGATCCGTGCCCACATATTTGTACCGAATCTACCCGGAGCTATTGCCCCGTCCGACCAATACGGGATGGCTATAGGTCCATACTTAAACGCTGTTACATAGGGATTAGCCACAGGACTATTGTCCAGATTGTCTAAGTAATAGGTATTGATATGGAAAGAAATAACCTTATTAATTTTAATATCCGCATTAATACGTGCTGACATCCTTTCGGTCGACTTAGCGTTATACAGCCCGCCGGTATAGTCATAATTTAAAGACGTGCTCAACTTCACTACGTCGTTCCCATAATTAATGGAGAGGTTATGGTCAGTAAAAAGCGCGCTTTTCTTAAGCAGTTCATCCTGCCAATGTGTAATGGGATAGGCGTCGGGATTGAACCTGTGATTCCAGCCGTAATCCGCTATAAAATCCTTTCCATACACAGGAAATTCTCCGCCGCTCTCGTTACCGCCGTCGTTCCATGCTACCTCATTAATCATCTCCATGTAACGAACGTAGTCGACCGATTCGGGTAGTCGCGTAGGCGTGACTGCACCTACCCTTCCTGTATATTCCAGGCCGATTTGATTATTTTTGGGTTGTTTCGTGGTGATTAATATAACCCCCGCAGCAGCCCTGGCCCCGTAAATAGAAGCGGCTGAAGCATCCTTCAGGACAGAAATGCTTTCCACATCATTGGGATTTATCCTGTCAATATTCTCCACGGCAATGCCATCCACCAAAATAAGCGGATTACTGTTCCCTATTGTCGTTATTCCTCGTACTCTGAGGGTGGCGCCATTGGATCCGGGGATGCTGCTGTTCCTGGTTACCGAAAGCCCGGGCACAAGTCCCTGGAGCAGGGTGGACAGTTGAGTCCCGTTTTTTTGTGTGAGCTCTTTGCCGTCAATCACAGACACAGCACCCGTTAAGTCTTTTTTCTTTTGTGTCCCATAACCAACCACAACAACCTGATTCAGGTTACTGGCAGCCACTTTAAGTTGAACATTCAAAAACTGCTGGTTTTCAACCTCGATGGAGACACTGGCATAGCCGATATAGCTGAACACTAAAACGGCCCCTTCCGGTACGTTCATCTCAAACCTTCCTTCCTCATCAGTAACGCTGCCTATGTTGGTACCCTCGACTCTGACAGAGACGCCAACCAACTTATTTCCGCTTTCATCCGTTACTATACCCCGGATCCGCTGGTCAGCAAGTCTTTCTACCCTGAAACCAGTGGCATCCGCCTTATTTTCCTTTGCTGAAACGTTCAAACACACTATGCTAAAAAAGAAAAGCATGGATACCCAGCTTAAAAGAAAAATCTTGCTATCAGGTAAATAGTACATAGTATTTGGCATTTTCTTGGTTTTTACTAAGGATAATTGAAAAAAGAGCCATCATTAGTCCTTCTGGGCCCTCACACTTATTAATACGACAAAGGGGGAGTATTCGGGGGGGACGGACAAATAAAATTTTGTTCTACACCGCCAGTCGGGTGATCTACTCAAACAATTCTTTATGGATAGCTTTATATATTCGTTTTAAAGCGGCTTTATCCATCGCATTTGAAGGAGGTAAGGTATCCTCAAATAATTTATAGGACAGGGCCTCCAGTTCTTTCCCGTCGGACTGTGTCAAGTAAGCCAACAGCCATTGCTTTTCCTGCTCCGCCAATTCCACCTTATCCAATATAAAGCTTAATCGGTTTT
>CAYXRN010000327.1:0-1715 GCA_964467635.1 uncultured Chitinophagaceae bacterium
CATCGATGAAAATGCAGCAAAGAACATTCTGAATGAAGGATTAAAAATAATCGGGCCGGAACTTTCCGATAACACGGGAGGAGAGGAAATAAGACCTGAATTTCAGGCACACGCTGTGAAATCCGAAGCCCAACCCATCGCCTCCGGCGTGGATGGGATCACAACACACCTAAACCATTATGTAAGCATGAATATAAGAAGTCTGTATGTTTTGCTGTCGTTAGTATTAGCAGGGTGCGCATCGCAACACGCCTATGTGAAAATACAGGATAGGCAATTAGATAATGATGGCAAGCCTCTTGAGGAAGGAATACCCGCCTATGATCAAATCAGCTACATTTATAAGAGAGGTGGTAAAGAGGCTTTTAAAATTACTTTTGGACAGCCGGCTGTAGTCGCTGTAGCCGAAAAAGACTACGGCTGGGGTTTCTTTCAATTTCCCTCTTTTTATACTTCCGATAAAGGATATATTGTTGCTCGGTGGAATATGGCTCATGACAATGCGGCGAGTTATGGAAAAGGAGGTAGCGGATATGCGATTTCCAAGGACAAGGGAAAGACATGGAAGCGTATTGCAAAGGGCCCCATCGGCGGAGGGCTCAAGCTCCAAAGCAATGAGTTTATCGCAATATATACACCTCCCGCCATTCCGCTCAAAGACCTCCGGTTGGGGAAGCCTATTGCAGTAGCCAAAGAAGCTTACGGCAGGACATTTAAGTTCTGGAAAGTTGACCAGTTGCCTGACCGGCTGCAGGGCGTTTATATAAAACGACGAAATGCCGGCAATAAGAAATGGACAACAGAGCATGCTAAAATTCATGAAGCCGATATGGTCCGGTACGCCGATAATGCATTGTTCCCTATTGTTTGGTGGGGCGATATGAAATTAAAAAAGAACGGGTCAATTGTGGCGGGTATATATCCTGGGTTTACTTTAAAGAATGGTTCCGTCCCACCGTCTGGTATTTCTTTTTACCAATCTGATGACGGGGGGAGGAACTGGTCGTTGATTGGACGGATACCATATTCTTTTGATCCTGTAAAAGATCCTAAAGGAGGACAGCGGAAGGCGATGGGATTTACCGAACCCGGTTTTGAAATATTAAAGGATGGCTCCTACCTGTGTGTTATGAGGACAACAGACGGTTTAGGAAATAGTCCGATGTATATCAGCCGTTCATTCGACCAGGGGATCAATTGGAGTAGGCCGGTAGCATTTACCAAAAACGGTGTACTTCCCCAGATAGAGCAGTTAGACAATGGCGCTTTGGTTTTAGCCTCTGGAAGACCGGGTGTTCAGGTCCGTATTGGGTTGAAGCCGGATGGCTCGGTATGGTCGGATCCTTTTGAAATGCTCCCTTGGGAAGACTCTGAGAAAAAGCCTGTTTCATGTAGTTATACGGATATATTACCTGTCGGGGAAAACAGGTTTTTATTGATTTATTCTGACTTTAGATACAAGACCAATTCCGGCGAGATAAGAAAAGCGATTAAAGTCCGAGAAGTGACTGTTTCTAAATATTGATAAGTATTTTAATATAAATTGTCGGATGTGATCATCTGTTATAGGAGTTACTCTACCAATCCAGTTTATAAAAGTGGAGCGTAAAACCCACTGACCCCCGAAGCCAAACCCATCGCCTCTGGCGTGGGTGGGTAGTTCACGATGCGTCTGTATTCTATGGCGGCCTTTCGCGTAATATCTTTCATTTTCA
>CAYXRN010000328.1:0-1665 GCA_964467635.1 uncultured Chitinophagaceae bacterium
GATGGTGAGCATTCCCGGGCTAAAAGATATGCGTTCCTTTTCCCGCTTTGGGCTTTCCATAGTTACGGTCATTTTTAATGAAGATGTGGAGTTATACTGGGCGCGGCAACAAATACACCAACGCCTTGAACAGGCTGCCCAAAAAATACCCGAAGGAGTAGGAAAACCTGAAATGGCGCCGGTTACTACCGGATTAGGAGAAATATATCAGTATTCCGTAATCCCCGAAAAAGGCTATGAAGACCAATACAGCTTAGCAGAATTGCGTACCATTCAGGACTGGATTATCAAAAGGCAATTGCTGGGAACGCCGGGAGTGGCAGAAGTGAGCGGTTTTGGCGGCAATGTAAAACAATACGAGATAGCCGTCAATCCCGATAAACTTCGCAGTATGGGGGTTACTATTTCTGATATTTTCACTGCACTGGAAGATAACAATCAAAACACTGGTGGTGCATACATCACGAAAGGTCCGAACATTTATTTTATCCGCAGTGAAGGGCGTATTGACAAATTAGCCGATTTGGGCAAAATAGTCGTCAAAAATACGGACGATGGGATACCTATTCTTATCAGAGATGTAGCGAAAGTACAGTTTGGGCACGCCATTCGATATGGTGCAGCTACCCGAAACGGCAACGGGGAAGTGGTTACCGGTATTGTGATGATGCTGAAAGGCGCCAACTCTTCCAAAGTGATTACCGATGGGAGGAATAAAATAGATGAAATTGAAAAGACCCTGCCTGAAGGAGTTACCATTAAACCGTTCCTTGACCGGAAAAAGCTGGTGGACAGAACGACCGGAACCATTATCAGAAATCTGTCAGAGGGTGCTTTAATCGTCATTTTTGTACTCATATTATTTCTTGGAAACCTTAGAAGCGGGTTAATCGTAGCTTCTGTTATTCCCCTGTCTATGTTATTTGCCATTGCGATGATGAATCTCTTTGGGGTTTCGGGCAACTTGATGAGTTTGGGAGCCATAGATTTTGGATTAATTGTGGATGGCGCTGTCATTATTGTGGAAGCGGTGATGCACCGCATTAGAGATGGCAGCCGTTTTCCGGGAGTGGCAAAGCTATCCTCTGCTCAAATGGACAAGGAAGTAAAATCTTCCACCAATAAGATGATGAGTGCGGCAGCCTTTGGCCAAATCATTATTTTAATTGTGTATATCCCCATATTATCGTTGCAGGGCGTATCGGGGAAAATGTTCCGGCCAATGGCAGAAACCGTATCCTTTGCTATTCTTGGAGCGCTCATACTTTCGTTAACCTATGTGCCGATGATGTCTGCCTTTGCTCTAAGTCGCAAGACAAAACATAAACCCAACTTTTCAGACCGGATGATGAATTTTATCCACCGGGTTTACCGTCCGATTATAGATGCAGCTATCCACAGGAAATTGTTGGTGGTTTGTTCGGCTATCGGTTTGTTGATTATCAGCATATTTGTTTTTAATCGTTTGGGGGGCGAATTTATTCCCCAGTTAGATGAAGGAGATTTTGCCGTGGAAACCAGGCTTCCGGTCGGCAGTTCCCTTGAGCAAATGATTGATGTTTCTCAAAAAGCACAAACCATTTTACTTGAAAATTATCCGGAAGTAAAACAGGTTGTCAATAAAATTGGCTCAGGAGAAGTGCCTACTGACCCTATGCCCATTGA
>CAYXRN010000329.1:0-1647 GCA_964467635.1 uncultured Chitinophagaceae bacterium
ATACAGAGTTATTCAGACCATGGATTGCTATGGATGAAGCAGGGTTTATTAAAACAAGAAATTGTTCTACAAAAACAAACATTCCCGGGATTTTTTGTTGCGGTGACGCTCAGGACCCTATTTACCGTCAGGCAGTTACCGCAGCGGGAAGTGGTTGCATGGCTGCACTTGATTGCGAACGGTTTATGTCTGCCATAGAACTGGAATCTGTCGCCCAATGACTTTCTTGTGTATCAAATACATTTATATCTTACAAAAAAAGCATTAAAATTAACGATAGGACAAACTGAAAATGAACAACAGCATGGGCGAATCATTAAATTTTGTAGAGGAGATCATTGAGAAAGATATCCTTAATCAGACTTATAAGGAAGGAATTGTTACGAGATTTCCTCCGGAGCCCAATGGATACTTGCATCTTGGTCATGCCAAATCAATTTGTTTGAACTTTGGACTCGCGTCAAAATACGAAGGAAAAGTTAATTTAAGGTTTGATGATACGAATCCCGAACTAGAAAATAGTGGTTATATAGATGCCATCAAAAAAGATATCAGTTGGTTAGGGTTTGAATGGCAGAATGAATCCTATGCTTCTGACTACTTTGAAACCTTTTATGAATTTGCAATAATATTAATCAAAAATGGCCTGGCTTATGTAGATGACAGTACACCCGAAGAAATCGCTCAACAGAAAGGTACCCCTCGAGCCCCGGGAATAGCCAATCAATACAGGGAGCGGTCAGTTGAGGAAAATTTAGCTTTGTTTGAAGCGATGAAACTTGGCCGATTCGGAAACGGTGGTAAGGTATTGCGTGCTAAGATAGATATGACTGCTGCCAATATGCATATGAGAGACCCGATTATGTATCGCATCAAGCATACTCCTCACCACAGAACCGGGACAAAGTGGTGCATTTACCCCTTGTATGATTTCGCACATGGCCAGTCTGATGCTATTGAACATATTAGTCATTCAACCTGTACACTTGAATTTATTGTACACAGACAACTTTATAATTGGTTTATCACTGCATTGGGATTATACCCTTCCCAACAGATTGAGTTTGCTCGTCTAAATCTTGCATACACTGTCATGAGCAAGCGTAAACTACAGCAGTTGGTTGAAAAAGGTTTAGTTGACGGATGGGATGACCCGCGCTTACCTACTGTATCCGGGCTCCGTAGAAGGGGATATACACCACACGCTATCCGGGATTTCTGTGAACGTATTGGTGTTGCGAAACGGGATGCAATTACTGACTACAACTTATTAGAGTTTTGCATTCGTGAAGACTTAAACCAATCAGCCCAAAGGAGGATGGCGGTTTTAAGACCGTTGAAGGTAATTATAACTAATTATGAAGAGGCTGCTACTGAATATATAACCCTGGAGAATATACCAGGAGAAGAGATTAAGAGCAGCCGTAAAATACCATTTGGCAAGCAGATCTGGATTGAGCACGATGATTTTATGGAAAATCCACCAAAGAATTATTTTAGATTGTCAGTGGGAAGAATGGTTCGGCTAAAAGGAGCATATGTTATCCTTTGTGAACACATAATAAAAGACCCGAATGGAAATATCATCGAACTTCACTGCAAATATTTTCCCGAATCCAAATCGGGTAACGATCAAAAGAAATTAAA
>CAYXRN010000330.1:0-1645 GCA_964467635.1 uncultured Chitinophagaceae bacterium
ATTTCATTGATGGTGGTGAACTTGTCAGGATTTAAATATTCTGTTGATTTCGGGGCTAAGAAGTCGGTAATGCCCGTGCGGACAGGATACGCACCGGTCATGATGCTGGCCCGTGTGGGCGAACAAAGTGGGGCGGCTGCGTAGGCCTGCGTAAACCTGATGCCCTGTGCAGCCAGTTTATCCAGATTCGGTGTTTCGTTAAACGTATTGCCGTAACAGCCTAATTCTCCCCACCCCAGGTCATCGGCAAGGATAAAGATGATGTTGGGCTTGGAAGCGGCCGATTGGCCAGATGATGGCTTTTGAAGTAGACAGCAAGCCAATAGCAATACGGAGAAACACTTTTTTAACATAATTCCTTGCTTTTAACTTTATTCTTTCACAATTCCCGGAAACAATTTTCCATCCGGCGCATCAAAATCCAGATGCAGCAAATGGGCTATGATGGGTGCGACGTCTTTTATTCCCATGCCGCTGATGTTTTTATGTGCTGCTATTCCGGCGCCGACCGCAATGAATCCCGTATGCATGGAGGGGTAGGCCGGATCATAACCGTGGCCACTGCGGGTTTTTCCTTTGGCCAGCTTAAAGGTTTTTCCGCTTGTTCCGCTTCTTGCTTTGATGCCTTCATCCATAGCTAAGGCTAAGGCCACTTCCGGGTTAACGCCTTTTTTGTCTAAAGTCTGGCCGTCCCATATTCTAAAATATCCCTTTTGATATTCGGGGGTATTTTCAAGAATTTGAACGACGGAATCTACTACAGCCTGGTTGTTTTTATCTTTAAGGTATAAAAACGCACCCCGAAATTTGGCTTCCCATCCGTCTTTGGTGATCAGCCCGTGTTCTTTTAAATAAACATTAGGAGCAAAGGAGGCCTTGATGTTGGTGTGTCCGTGGTCGCCGGTAATGATGACAGCGGTATTTTCCCAGATACCGGCATCTTTAATGGCTTGCAAAACCGTACCTACTAAACTATCCGTTACACGCACCATTGCCCTTACTTCCGGCGCCTCTGTTCCGTGTGCGTGTTCCGCATGATCTATACCTACAAAATGAATAGCCATCAGGTCCGGTTTATAGGTTTTGATGATATAATTCGAAATAGTGGCAATGGTCTTGCTTTGGGCATAATTTTTAGTTCCCAGATCTGCAGGGGTAAACTTTTTTCCCGTTTTCTTTTCGATCTCCTTCAGTAAATTCTTAGGCGTGATGTAAGGATATTTTATTGTCAGGCGGTTTCCTTTTTCTCCTTTCTCGGGCCGGCGTACCGGAAAGTTGTACGTAATGGGTGCCCCCACGCTTACGGGCCAGAAAACAGCGCCGGAAGTCATGCCCGCTTCCTTTACCGCGTCCCATAAAGTCTTGCATTTTATGGAACTTTCATTCCAATACCATTCCCCTGGTTTACCACCATAGGGTGTGTTGTAGTATATCCCGTGTGTAGCCGGGTAAGCGCCCGTAATAAGGGTTGTATGTGATGGATAAGTAACCGAAGGGAAAACACTTTCAATGCCTTTGGCTGCATACACGCCTTCCTTTCTCAATTGTTGTAAATGTGGCGCATGCCATGATGTATCCATATAGAATTCCGGACGGGAACCATCCAATGAAATCAGAACGACATGTTTGACAGGCTGGGTACAGG
>CAYXRN010000331.1:0-1638 GCA_964467635.1 uncultured Chitinophagaceae bacterium
AATCCCGAACAACTCAGCCGGGTCAATCCGGGAGAATTTGGCCGGCTGCTCGGCAAACAAAAGTAACGTTTCTTAGAACAAAACTGCAAATTTTGTATTTAACAAATAAAATGAAGGAAATTTCGGCTAACACCAACTCCCTTCAATATTATTTCCTCAAAAGAAAAAAGAACAAAAAAGAAAAGCCTGGCAATGCAGCCAAAGGGGCGAACAGGACAAGGTTGCCCCGGGAGGGCGGCCTTGGACTTCGTCCCGGCTGCGACCTTTGCCGGCGGCTTTTTGATCTTTTTTGGGTAGATAATCCTATCAAATTATAAAGCTAAAAAAGCAAAGAGGCTTTACTTCATCAACCTTTCATCAAACGCAAATTTCTCCACCGCGTGGACTTTAATCCGGCCGAAATCCGGGTGCTGGGGATTCATCAGGTAGTTATATTCTTCGGTAATGATGGCCGAAGGCACCTTTACTACGGCGGTTTCACCATCTGTTAACCAGGTATCTCCAATAGCCTGACAAGCCGCATAATTGATATACTCCTGCCAGTCGCCCGGTAATCTTCGTTTCGTGATTTTTTTTATTTTCAGGTCGTCCGGTATTTCTATTAAAGTGACCTTAAAAAGCTTATCTTGGCCGATGCTGCGCCGGTGTACCATATTCTCCAGACAGGCCAAGGCCCTCGTGCTGGCGGTATAGAGCATGAAGTGACCATTGCTGTTCCAGCGGGCAGCACGGCCGGAGGCCGTAAGGAGGCCAGCCCATTTTTCCAGTGTGATGCGGTAGGTAATCATGCCAGCGCCCCGTATTCAATCCTGAGAAGCTCTTCCATTACCAGATTGATGCCACCGGGGGTGTAGAGCAGGTCAAAGGGAATGATACCACCTATTCCTGAAGCGGGCTGTTTCAGCCATTGATTAAAGGCGTCGGAGCTTCCGAAGATTTCCTGACCTTTTTTATAGAGCGCCAGAAGCTGTAAAAGTTGTTCGCTTTCTATACGACCGAGCTTATGCTTTCGCATCCGGTAGTTATCAATGGTTTTAGGAGTGGCGTCTATGAATGCGGCTAACTGGTTCTTATTGAGTGCTGTCACTTGCATCAGGCTGTCAAAAACGGAAATAGCTAATCCTTCCGCAGCTTTCAGCACCATGGCCACCGGGTTAGACAGTTCTTTTTCATACTGGTGAAAAAGAGATGCGTTTGTATTTATCACAGTACCCATAATAGAATTATTTCCATACAAAGATACGGAATATTTACGCTTTTAAAAAAGTAAATTTACTCTTTTGGTAAAGGTTTGCTTTTCAATAAGTGACCGGACTGATATTTGATTATCAATTATTTACTCATGTTTTTTTTGTACTACTCAGGTGCCCCATTATCAAAGTGCTCAGCGCTTAATCGTAATCTTAATTATTCGAGTGGGGATTATATTGGAGTATCAAAGCTTTGCAATCTTGCTTAGTTCCCTATTGACGTTTTTATTTTGCTTAATAAAAGTTTCAATAATAGAACGGATTACAGCATACTGATATGCGCCTTTCGCTGTTTTAAACTGACCGGAGACCAAGTTTGACGGAACCGGCTCGGGTAAAACGGATGAGGAAATCGAAACCACCATCCGGCAGGTGATTGACAAGGCTT
>CAYXRN010000332.1:0-1633 GCA_964467635.1 uncultured Chitinophagaceae bacterium
AGGGAGCAGCAGTTGGTTATATAAGGACAGCCATACCGGATAGCACAGGAAATTACAGCAACAAAAGGAGAAAATCGTTGCCTATTGCAATAAACACAAGCTTTATTTCACCAGGATTTTTGAAGATAACGGGGCAGGGGGTAATCATTTTAGACATTGGGGATGGTCGGAACTCGAAGATTTTCTGATGGATACGGTTGGCAGCATCTCCTACCTCGTTGTTCGGGATTTAGATCGGATTGGACGTGATTTCTCCAAAGTATGCCGGGAAATAAGCAGGCTGAAGGGCGGCTACGGAATTAGTATCCTTCCTGTACTAAAGAGGATGGAATTAAAGAATGTGCTGCAAAAGGAAATTAAAAAGAAATAGCGAGGAAAAAGCTTTAATTTATGAAAGTTGCTGTAAAAACGCTCTTTTCAAACGAAAAACCGGGACTGATCTGACAGTTTTTTGCTATCTTTACGGCACAGGAAACTCTATCATCACATGCATGTAGCTTCAAAATATCGACCATATCTCCCGGAACTGCCTAAAGTGTTATTCTGGGATATTCCAGGGCAAACTCCCGATTATGAAAATTATCCGGAATGGGTGATTCAACGGGTATTTGAAAGAGGAAGCATGGAAGACATTGCGGAAATCATCGTTTTTTACGGCGAAAAGCAGGTCAAAGACGTTTTGACTGCTGCCCCGCACTTAGATGAAGATGTCCTTTACCTGGCTGCTACCATATTGGATACCCCTTTAAATGAATTTCAATGCTATTCTACCAGGCAATACCGGAAAATCTTCTAAGGATTCTAAAACTTCTCATGAAGGAAGAGCGGCTTAATGATTTCAGGCTCGTAGGGGAACAGCTTTAGCTTTACAAATCGGGCATAGGATTTCTGTAGATATTGATCTTTTTACTGATCATTCGTTTGACTCAAATGAGGTGCTGGAGGCACTCCGGAAAACAATGACGGTAAATCTTGGCATGAACAGGCCAAATGGGATGCAGCTTACCGTGGACAATATCAAGGTGGACATATACAACTGGGCAGTATCCTTTATTGAACCACCGATTGTCAGTGACGGGTTACGTTTGGCTTCGCTCAATGATATTGCCGCCTTCAAGCTGGATGCGATAACTACCAGGAAAACAAAGAAAGATTTTTACGACATATACTTTTTGCTAAAAAAATTACCATTCGAGGAAATGACAAGTGTTTACCAGAAAAAAATATCCCTATAACAATGTCAAGAATGTAATAACTGCAATTAGCTCTTGTGCTGTGGCAGATAAGGATATACAACCGGAATTATTGGAACCTACAGAATAGGAAACAGTAAAGACCTCACTAATCAATGAGGTGCAGCAATATGAAAAAAGTATTATTGCTTGCAAGGAGGAACAGTTGAGGGAACGGGAAAAGAATATTAAAAAGCTGATGCAAAAGAAAAGAGGTAGAGGGATATAGGTATCATAGGGTGTGAGTGTGAGTATGATTACAACATCTTCTAACTTTTCAATAATTCTTTCCGGGAATCAATGGCTTCGATGTCCTCCAAAAGGTTCGACAGTTTGCAAGTCCCTTCTACTAACGTGGACAAACCGGGATTTTCTTCGGTTTGTCCATTTTTATTTTGGCT
>CAYXRN010000333.1:0-1632 GCA_964467635.1 uncultured Chitinophagaceae bacterium
AGCTGTATAGAAGCATTGCCTTCTTTAGATTCCTTGCAAAACTATTTTGGAAACAAAGTGAGGGTATTCGTGGTAGATTATGAAAAAGCTAAAAAGGTAAGATCATTTTTAAAAAATAACCCTATAGGCAAACGTACTGATTTGGCATTTGTTACAGCAGATAGTATCCTCAATACAATGTTTCCTCATAAATCAATGCCGCATGAAGTAATAATTGACGGTACAATGACAGTACAGGCAATTACCTATTCTGATTATATCACCATATCTAACATTCAAAAACTCCTTAATAATCACACTTTAGATCTACCCATTAAAAAGGAATTGATGACCTACAGTGTCAAAAAGCCTTTATTTTATTATGGGAACGGAGGCAGTTTAAAAAATATCTATCAGAGAAGCACATTTTGCAATTACATTAGCGGAATTACGACTAGAAATGGAATAGCGCGAGACAGCAACCATATAAGATTGTATTTTAATAATATGCCCATACTATGGTTATATTATGTAGCAACCAATGCACCCGTCAATGCAAACCGGATAATACTGGAGGTAGAAGATACCACTCACTACATTAGAAACAGAGACATTCCTCTTGACCAATGGAACGCTACAAATACGTATTGCTACGAGCTGATAGCACCAGCAAATACGCCTATGGATGTATTACATAAATATATGTTCGAGGATCTAAATCGGTATCTCCATATAAATGGACGTTTTGAAAAAAGACGGATCCAATGTTGGGCCTTGAAAAGAATAAGTAAAAGCGATTCTCTATTCAGAACTAAGGGAGGTAAGCGAAAACTGGAATATGGGACAGAACTTCCGGTACAAATATTTAGAAACATTCCTATATCCAAACTGGTTATTTTAATGAATAGTACAACTCCTACATCACCATTAAGGCCAATAGTGATTGATGAAACAAATTACACCGGAAATGTTGATCTAAATCTTGCAGTAGATGATATACAGGATATCCAGGAAATGAGAAAAGCACTGGAGAATTATGGATTAACTCTTGTGCCGGTTCAGCGAATGCTAAATATGCTTGTATTGACCGAAGAAGACTTTAATTCCCATTGATAATTATTGCTTTTTATTCCCTCTTTTAGAATAATACTTTTAATAGATAAATTTTTAAAGATGAAGAAAACGTACTTACTTGTCTTAATACTTTCCTTGATTACAATTTCCGGATTAGCTCAGCAAAAGGAAAAATTATTTATTCAAGGAAAAGTTATTTCGGCTAAAACAGGTGAACCTTTACCTGCAACAAACTTGACATTAAAGAAAAGCAAGACCCATAGCGCTACCAATTCAAAAGGAGAATTCAGTTTACATATAAACCTTACTTACGATACGTTGATTGTTAGTCGAATAGGTTATCAGTCTCAGGAAATACCCATAAAAGAAGATGCCAGGCCTTTGACCATTTCGTTAATACCATCTGTTTCAAAACTCCAGGCAATAACCGTAAGTACTGGTTATCAGGATATTCCAAAAGAAAGAGCTACAGGTTCATTTGATTTTATTGGCAATAAGCAGTTCAATGAAAGGGTTAGCGCGGATATTTTGAGCCGGCTGGAAGGTATGGCAAGTGGATTAAATTTTGACAGAATAACA
>CAYXRN010000334.1:0-1610 GCA_964467635.1 uncultured Chitinophagaceae bacterium
GTTTAGAATAGGTAACCACATTCACTTAAGTCCAATTTCTACCCAAAGATAGTACTTTTTTTATTATGACGTATGATTGTACGTCAGTTGTTTTAAAGATTCTGGGCAATTTTCCACCTAAATGAAAGGAAAAGAGCAAAATGAAAAAGAAATAATAAAATTAAGGTTCGCTGTTGCCCTCGAAAAAGCTCTGTCGGATAGTGATCTTAAGAGCTTTAGAGAATTGGCGTCAGCTTCAGGACTAGAGCCTGCACATGTGCAAAGAATATCATCCGGTAAGGTAGATATTGCTTTAACAACAATTGTTTCTTTGGCTGATGGATTCGGAATTACTTTGACAGAGCTATTTGCATATTATGATAGAGTAACGAAGAAAGATATTAGTAATTATAATAAAAAGAAAGAAGCTGCAAAGCGTAATAAAAAATAAATAACAATTACCTTTTCATGAGTTCTCATTCAGGATCAAAATTACTTTCCTTTAGGGAATACCGGAATCTGGGACAGCACGAGGTTGCATCAGTGCTGGGCATCAGTAAGTATGATTATGATGCATTGGAATCAGGAGAGAAAGAGTTGGACCGGAGTGTGGCACAAAAGCTGGCTGACCTGTACAATGTACCCTTAGAATATTTCACTGAGAAAGAAACGGTTATTGCCAAACAGGCAGATGTATTATTCACACATTGTACTTTTAGCGGCAACACTGCCGGTGGTTACATCAATCATCAGTATAACGACAGCGCAACAGACCTGATTATCTCCACAAAAAATGATGAGATCAAGACGCTTAAAGAGCAGATAAAAGACTTACAAAAAGCAAACAGCAGATTAGTAGAACTACTGGGAAAAGATCATCGTTCGAAATGGGATAAAGTATAGTCCCTTTTATTTTGAATTTGACGGGTTGCCTTCTTTATTTCCGACTAATTTTAATAACTCCATATTTTGCTTTCTCAAATATTCGATTTCAGATTTTAAGGAAGGGACTTCATTTTCGTGGTATTGATTAGTCTGGTGCTGAAAATAACCATTAGCACTCTTGGGATTTTGTTTTATAGACTCTTTAAAAGTAATGATAGGAGCAGCATCCGATAGCAGATCGGAGATGCTCACATTATATAGCTCTGATAATTTTTGGGCCTGTTCGGCGGTCAGGTTTTCAGGATTTTTTTCGAGGCGGGAATAGGTATTCTGACTGATGCCTAATACATCCTCTCCTACAAAGCCCTGTGTATAATCATTAAGCTCTCTTAATATTTTCAACTTGCTTGCCATTGCGTTCATTTTAAGGATAAAGGTAGCAAATAATGGATAAATTATCCATATTTATTGTTTTTTAATCCAAATCAATCCGTCAGTTTTGTTCCCACACCAAAACAACCATCATGAAATATACAATTTACCTGTTACTCTTACTGGTAACAGGGCTGAGTTATTCGGCTTGCTCACAAAATGTTATCCGGCCATTGACCATAGGAGATACACTACCAGATATTACCATCAATAACATACTTAATTACAAGACAGGCTCCATCAGGACTTCTGATCTCAAAGGAAAGGTAGTGATCCTGGATTTCTTCGCTACCTGGTGTGGGTCGTGTGTGGAA